>CAMZLY010000048.1 GCA_947311825.1 uncultured bacterium | reverse complement strand
GGACACAGGAACAACATGCTGAACATAATGCCCATAATTCTCATACCCCACCTGATCATCAAAAGGCACTTCAAACTGCAAATTATCACCTAAAACATTATTTTTATTTACATCAAACAGTTTAGCTTCTATTTTCCAGCCTAATTGCGGTTTACCATTAAAATTCACACGAACCTTAAGAGAAAGCTCAGCATCTTTAAACTCTTTATCCGGTGTACCCACGGCAAAAACATCCCTGATAGAAACGGCGTCCTGCGAATAAAGAAAAACTTCACGATAAATACCGGCCATCCACCAGTCATCTTGATCTTCCATAAAACTACCGTCAGACCACTTAATAACCATCACCGCCAAACTATTCGTGCCGTCCGTAAGGTAATCAGTAATGTCAAACTCGGCAGGAGTACGCGACCCTTTATTAAACCCCACTTGCATACCATTAACATATAGAAAATACGCACTTTCAACACCAGCAAAATGAATAATTGTTTTACGTCCACTCCAGGTCTCCGGCACTGTAAATGTTCTTCTATAAAGCCCTGTAGGATTCTCTTCAGGGACATTTGGCGGTTGAGTAGACCATGGCATCTGTATATTTGTATAATGCGGATAATCGCCAACATCCTGCATAGGCCAACTTCCGGGAACAGTAATATCACGCCATACAGAATCATTAAAATCGGATTTCTCAAAATCTTTAACCGCATTCTCCGGTCTATCCACCAATAAAAACTTCCATTCACCATTTAAATCAAGAAACCATGGAGATTTCTTCCGATCAAGCAAAACAGCCTGCTCCTCACTTTCAAACGGATATAATGTTGCCCTACTTGGCAAACGATTAATATTTGTTATTTCCGGCGTTTCCCACAGTTTAGTATTTTGCACAAATGTATGCCTGTATTTCATAACTTTCCCTTATCAATCAAAAGCAGCACCCCCAAAAAAGGCTGTAGCCCATAAATATTTGCATACCTACAACCTACAGCCCCAATAACCAATAACCAGTAACCAATAACCAATTAACCAATAACCAATTAACCAATAACCAATAACCAGTAACTGCTTAGTATCTATATGTATCAGGCTTATATGGTCCTGCAGGCTTAATGCCGATATAAGAAGCCTGTTTGCGGTTCAATTTATCTAGAGTTATTCCAAGTTTTTCAATATGAACACGTGCAACTTCCTCATCAAGAGTTTTAGGCAACACGTAAACATCAATTTCATGTGACTCTTTGTGAAGTTCAATCTGAGCCAGCACCTGACATGAAAAACTGTTAGACATTACAAAACTAGGATGTCCGGTTGCACAACCAAGATTCACCAAACGACCCTTAGCCAAAAGTATTATACTCTTACCATTAGGGAACGTAATAAGATCAACCTGTGGTTTGATTTCAGTCCATTTATACTTACTCATCTTTTCAACCTGAATTTCGCTATCAAAGTGACCAATATTACATACAATTGCCATGTCTTTCATGCGACGCATATGTTTTGCAGTAATCACATCACAACACCCTGTTGTAGTAACAAAGATTTCCCCTTCTTTACATGCTTCATCCATAGTCTTAACTTCATAACCTTCCATTGCGGCCTGTAATGCACAAATCGGGTCAATTTCCGTGACAATTACCCTGGCTCCCTGCCCCTTTAATGACTGGCAACAACCCTTACCAACATCACCATAACCGGCAACAACCGCAATTTTACCGGCAATCATAACATCAGTAGCACGGCAAATTCCATCTACAAGTGAATGACGGCATCCATATAGATTATCAAACTTAGATTTTGTAACAGCATCGTTAACATTAAAAACAGGAAACAACAAAGTTCCTTTTTCATTCATTTCAATTAAACGATGTACTCCTGTCGTTGTTTCCTCGGATACACCAATAATTTTCTCTGAAATTCGATGAAAACGCTTAGGATCTTTTTTGATAGACTTCTTAATCTGTGCCAAGAAAACAGCCTCTTCTTCACTTTCAGCCTTTTTATCCAAAACAGTAATATCTTCTTCTGCACGATAACCCACTTGCACCAACATTGTTGCGTCAGCACCATCATCAACAATACTTGTCGGACCTTTACCGTTACCCCAGTCAAGCATCTTATCCGTATATTCCCAATATTCCTCAAGTGTTTCACCTTTATAGGCAAAAACAGGAACACCCGCTGCCGCAATAGCAGCTGCCGCATGATCCTGTGTAGAGAAAATATTACAGCTTGCCCAGCGAACTTTAGCACCGAGAGCAACCAAAGTCTCAATAAGTACCGCCGTCTGAATTGTCATGTGTAATGAGCCGGAAATACGTTGCCCCTTTAAAGGTAAAGAAGTTCCAAAATCTTTACGCAACTTCATCAAGCCCGGCATCTCCTTTTCAGCCAACTCAATTTCTTTGCGTCCAAATGCCGCTAAACTCATATCAGCAACAACATAGTCATTATTAATTCTTTTCTTTGTTTTTTTTGTGCTCATTATTATCCTATTTTTTTTAATTTACAAGTATTTAAGCAAGGTACTTGTTCACCCCTACAAGCCTAAACACCTACAGCCTATAGCCTATAATCTATTTCTTAACCGCTTTAAGTAATGCATCAACTTTATCTGTACGTTCCCATGTAAATGAATCCAAGTTCGTTGTACGGCCGAAATGACCATAAGCCGAAGTCTCCTCATAAATTGGACGCAAAAGATCAAGATCTTTTACAATTTCAGCAGGTTTAAGACCAAACACCTTACGAACAGCATCCTGAATCTTTTCATCTTCAACAACACCCGTCCCAAAAGTCTCAACCAAGACAGATACCGGATCAGCAAAACCAATAGCGTACGCCAATTCAACTTCACAACGTTTTGCGAGTTTTGCAGCCACAATATTCTTTGCCACATAACGAGCCATATAAGCAGCACTACGGTCTACCTTGGATGGATCTTTGCCGGAAAAAGCACCGCCGCCATGGCGTCCCATACCACCATAAGTATCAACAATGATTTTACGCCCGGTCAAACCACAGTCCCCCTGTGGGCCACCAACAACAAAACGCCCGGTGGGGTTAATAAGATATTTTGTATCTTTAGTAAGCAACTTTTTAGGAATTTGCTTTTTAATAACTTCCTCAATAATATCTTTAGTCAGTTTCTTATGGCTAACTTTCGCATCATGCTGAGTAGAAATAACAACTGTATCAACATGTACCGGCCTACCATTAATATACTGTATTGAAACCTGTGACTTACCATCTGGACGCAAATACGGTAATTTTCCGTTACGCCGAACTTTTGATAAAGCTCTTGTCAAACGATGTGCAAACATAATTGGCATCGGCATAAGTTCACGAGTCTCATTACAAGCATAACCAAACATCATCCCCTGGTCACCAGCACCTTGCTCCTTAAACTTACCCTCTCCGGCAGTTACTCCCTGAGAAATATCCGGCGACTGCTTATCAAGCGAAACCATAACACCACAAGTATCATATCCAAAACCCGTATCTGTGCCCGTATACCCAATCTTTCTAATCTTTTCACGAGCAACAGCTGCATAATCAACAACTGTATCACTAGTAATTTCTCCGGCAATCACTACCATACCCGTAGTTACCAGCGTTTCACATGCTATACGCGATTTTGCATCACCACGTAAATGTGCATCTACAATAGCATCAGAAATGCCGTCAGACACTTTATCTGGATGACCTTCTGTTACCGACTCTGATGTGAAAATATAATCTCTATTAGACATAATAATTCCTATAATTTAATTATTTCAAACAATACACATAGCCAATTCCAGCTATATATTTCTACTTTTCATATTCAAAAAACGACAATATTACTACTAACCAGATGAATATGCAAGCAAAACAGGTATATTTCACGTTTGTAGTTCCACCGTAAGAGAGGTATTCTCGAAACTGAAATGCGCCCTTCTCGAAACAATAAGACACTTTTACCTTGTTTTCTCTAGTTGTTTTTTGTTAATAATGGTCGCTTATGAGAATTTTAATAATAGGAGCCGGTAATGCCGGAAGACAATTAGCCTTACGGCTTTGTGAAGAAAAACATAACGTGGTAATGGTTGATGCAGACCAACAGGCGTTAACCGAAGCGGAGTCTAAACTAGATATTTTGACCATCTGCGGCTCAGGATCCAGTCCGCATATACTTGACGAAGCCGAAGTAGACAAATGCCACTTATGCATCGCAGTGACAGATTGCGATGAAGTAAATATTTTGGCATGCCTTTATTCCCATGCGGCGGGCGTGCCACGCAATATTGCACGTGTAGCAAGTCCGGAATATATACATTCTAATGACACATACGATCTCACGACCATGGGTATAGACCTGGTAATCAACCAAAAACAAGAATGTGCCCAAGAAATTTTTCAAAGCCTTAATATGCCTGGTGCAACCGAAGCATTCGACCTACTTGCAGGCAAAGTAATTGTTGCCGGATTCCGAGTTGATAATCTCAGTCCGCTAATAGGAACCACCCCGGCCACCTGCGAAAAATCAAAACTTATTCAACAAATAAGAATGATAGCAATACAACGTACCGATGAACTTATCATTCCGCACGGCGACACAACCTTCGAAACAGGAGATTTAGTCTATATACTCGGAAAACGCAGTATAGTTGCTGAATTTTCAGAATGGGTTTGCCCACAATTTAAACCGATGAAAAAGGTAATTATTGCCGGAGGCGGTGACCTGGGACTAATGCTAGCTAAACTTATTGAAGATTCTGTCGAATGCGTTCTCCTCGAACAAGACGAAGAACGTGCCCTTTTCTGCTCATCACAACTACAAAAAACTCTAATTCTGCAAGCCGATGCACTTGCCGAAAGTACATTAACAGAAACAGGAATAACAAAAAAAACTGCTTTTGTTGCCCTAACCGGCGATGACGAAAATAATATAATGAACTGCCTGATGGCACGTAAACAAGGCGTTGAGTTTACTGCCGCACAAATTGCACGCACAGACTACATCCCGGTTATAGAAAGTCTCAATTTAGTAAATCGCGTAGTAAGCCCTTATATATCTACTACTCATGCAATCTTGCACTATCTACGTTCACAGAAAATTAAAGCCGCAGCATTATTACACAATCTCCCGGGCGAACTTTTAGATATAATCATAAAGGAAGATAGTAAACTATGCGGACATATGATTAAAAATATTAAAATGCCACGCTCTGCTATTATTGCTACAGTTCTCCGCAATCAAGAAGTTATATCTGCAATTGGCGACTTAGAGTTAACTTGTGGTGATCGTCTAATTATCTTTGCACACCATGATGCTGTAAAGAAAATTCAATCGGTATTCTTAAAATGAACAAACGGACAGTTTTTCATATAGTTTCTATTGTTACCCTTGTTATAGGCATTGCCATGGGTATTTGTGCCATACTTTCATATTACTGGCACGACCCTGCATCAGCTCAATTCAGCCTACTTATTTCGTCGCTAATAACAGCAATATTTGCTATCACCTTAATGTTCCTAACCCGTGGTGATATCAACCTCTCACGACGTGATGGATTTGGTGTTGTAACCTTCGGCTGGATATTTGCTGCGTTTTTCGGGGCATTGCCATATATTATTTCTGGCGTTATCCCTCATCCCATTGCCGCTTTTTTTGAAACCATGTCCGGATTCACAACAACCGGAGCCTCAGTACTGCCAGCCGGAAACTATCCACTACTAGAGGATATCCCACGCGGCATTCTATTCTGGCGAGCACTAACTCACTGGTTTGGCGGCATGGGCGTACTCGTCCTATGTGTGGCAATCCTACCTTTTCTTGGCGTCGGCGGCATGCAACTATACCGTGCAGAAATGCCCGGACCATCTAAAGATAGATTAACACCACGTATCACAACCACAGCCAAACTGCTGTGGGGTGTTTACGCCCTACTCACTCTACTAGAAATACTCCTTCTTAAATTTGCCGGAAAAATGAACTGGTTTGACTCATTTTGCCATACCTTCGCAACCATGGCTACCGGCGGATTCTCCACCCGCACGTCCAGTGTCGGTGCATACGACAGTGCTATTATCGACTACATCATCATCGTTTTTATGTTTCTCGCAGGAGTAAACTTCTCACTTCACTATCACGCACTCACAGGAAAGGCCGGGCGATACTTTAAAGACCCTGAGTTCAGATTCTACTTCTTATTTCTATTAGCATGCAGTCTCTTTTTAACTTTTAATATATGGGGCCCCGTATATGATGAGTTCGGCATTTCATTACGCACATCACTCTTCCAAGCAACCTCAATACTAACAACAACAGGGTTTGCAACTGCCGACTTCGATATCTGGCCGCAATCATCACGAATGCTACTTGTGCTAATGATGTTTGTTGGCGGTTGTGCCGGCTCTACCGGTGGCGGCATGAAAGTTGTACGCATCATGATTATGTGGAAGAAAATGATCAAAGAAATACGACAGTTTATGCGCCCACAGGCAGTATTGCAGATCAAACTAGGCACAAAACCCGTAGAGACTGAAGTAGTTTCCAATATTGCTGCATTTTTCACCATCTTTATAATAATCTTTGTGTTAGCATCTTTTCTGATGACCTTTTTCACACCGGATCTAATTACAGCATCTACCTCAGTAATTGCAACACTAGGCAATATTGGGCCAGGACTAAATGCCGTTGGAGCTACACAAAACTATGCGGCAATCCCCGTAACAGGACAAATAATCCTAACACTCTGCATGCTACTTGGCCGCCTAGAACTATACACCGTGCTTATCCTCTTCCTGCCAAGCTTCTGGAAAAAATAAAAAACAGTAGATATACTTGCAAAACCACTCTGCCTGCCCGCCGTAGTTAACGCAATACGAAGGCTGGATCAGGCATCGACAATCGACATTTGGCATTATTGGACAATATTGGGGGCAAGATATTGCGTGGTTCATCTGTGCGTCACCCTTTCAGGGGCTGATGTTTTTTGTTACATTTATTCATAGAGTTAGCACCCCTGTGCTATATTGCGCAGGACTTTCAGCCCTAGAAAATAGAAATTTTTATTAAGTTTTACCAAACTGAAATGCGCTCGCTTACAAACCTCTGCAATAAATAATCTTGCCAAACATACATACAATACGGTATATTACGGGCAAATTAATGGAGTTGAATAATTGTTTTATGATGAGGCACTTGCAAAACTATCTGCGGGTACCTCTGATTTAAATTCATTTCTCTGATAACTAGTAACTGATAACTAGTAACTGATAACTGATAACTAGTAACTGATAACTGATAACTTTTTTACCATTCAGAAGGCTCTGCTTATTCCGGCAACCTCGCATATTATTTCTTTTGGCAGAATTTGCCATAATAATTAACAGCATTATTTTTAAAGGATGCTAGTTGCCATGATTAAACGAAAAACCAACAATTATACAAAAAAAATTATTTCTCTTGTTCTCCTTATTTTATGCCTATATGCTCCAATTTCCCGAAGCGAAGTTATTCTCCAGTACTTCAACACTTCCTGGAAAGAGCTGGCAAGTAAAATGCCGGAGCTGGCGGAAGTTGGGTATAATGCCATCTGGCTACCACCTCCCACCAAAGCAAGCGGCGGCCTCTCTGTCGGCTACGACTGCTGGGATCCTTTTGATTTAGGAAGTAAAGACCAACGTAACTCTGTTCGCACCCGCTACGGCACAGAAGCAGAATTGTTAACCCTCATCAAAACAGCACATCGTTTCGGTATCCGTGTATATTTCGATAATATTATGAATCACCGTGCCTTTGATATCCCCGGCTATGATGCCTATACACCCATTGACATTTACCCGGGAATGGTTCCTGAAGACTTTCACCTCCGAGTAACAGAAGAAGGGTTCTACCGTAAATGGGATAATATCGCCGACTGGAGCGATACCTGGCAAATTCAATTCCGCAACTTTTCAGATTTAATTGATATTGCCCAAGAATCACCGGACAACGGCAATTTTGGCTTCAACGAAGGCGATCATATTCCGAAGATTAAAATTGTACGACATCCTGACAATCCCGAATATTACGATTACCACCCCTCCCTCGGCTGGGTAGGATTCGGCTCAACCAATATCACTAAAGCTGTCATTGCCGCAAATCCCGATTTCTATAAGGAAGATGTTAACACTTATCTCATACGTGCAGTTCGCTGGCTGGTTGACCGTACAAAAGTTGACGGACTTCGCCTTGATGCAGTAAAACATGTTCCTGCATATTTCTTTGGCGAACAATGGGCGGGCGATAAAGACTCAAGTAATGCCGGCTATCTGGGGCAGGCACAATGGCAATTCAACATGACCCGCGGTTTCACCGACTGGGACAATCATCGAGATACTGTTTTTGATACCGATACCGAACGGTATCATGGTCGTGACGACCTGATGATGTTCGGCGAGCATCTCGGAGAACCACCGGCCTTTAATGATTATATCGCTGCGGGTATGCGACTAGTTGATAGTCGCCTCCACGGATTTCTTAATGGCAATCTCGGACAGCCATGGGGTACCCTCGACGGACTACAATATGATGGCGGCAACGGCTTCTCATCCGGCTCTGGCGTTCCGTATGTCAAAAGCCACGATGACGATTATGCAACACGCCCCGAACTACAATTTGCTTATCTCCTTACTCGGCGCGGCTTACCAAATGTCTATACGGACGGAAATTATCAGTCGGAAACTCTCGGAGAAAGTGGCGGAGCTTTCCCGCGCCATGCCAACATAAACTTTCTCGGACAATGGGGCGACAGCCGCATTCCAAATCTCGTCTATATTCATAATCAATTCGCACGCAGTTGGCAGTATCCAGAATGGGGCGATGATAATGTATGTGCCTTTGATCGTGTAGATAAAACTGACAACCCCAGCATGAGCGACGCCGATGGTGCCATACTAAGCTTTATGATGAATGATAATTATGACGGCGGCGAATATAGAGAAATACATACCACCTTCCCTGTCGGTGCATATCTCTGGCAATATGCCGATGGTGGCGGACATTTTTATCATACCGTTTCCTGGGATCAGAAAATTAAAGTTATCATCCCGCCCGGCGGCTACTTTGCATTTTCCTGGCGTAACCCAGAAGAGTCCGACCTATGGAGCGGCAACGGGCAAAACCAACATCCGATAACAATCTACGAAAACGGCAAACCTACCGGTTGGATTTCTTATGAACGCAAAGACGGCCCCGACGGCGACCCCGGCTTTAACCCTTACGGCATAACCGACAACGATCCGACCGACTTCACCTACACTTGGTATGTGCCGCGTGTATCATCCGCAACAAACCTTGATTTCACAGTCCGTGTTGACGGCTCGGCAGAAAATATCCTAATGAAACTTGACGGCGGTATTGACCTCAACTCACAAATGGGATTTACCGGCTACACCAATAGTTCCGGCATAGAAATTGATTCACGAGATAATCCACCGGCTTTTGCCAACGACTCATACCTCGGCTACGAACAAATGCAATACAACCAACGCCTACTAGAAAAGTTTGCGGCAAAGGATGTTAACAACAATATAATAGGTTCACTCGGTGCCGAGAGTTATGAATACACCACAGGGAATGCCGGCTTTAACATAACCTCCGGCTCCGGAGCAAACAGCAGTATTGACACCGCAAACTGGATTTTTCACGATCCTGAAATCAACACCAGCTTCGGTTATGCACAATTCTGGCCGCCACCGGAAAGCAACGCCAACGCCACAGTCTATCTCTGGGTGAAAATGGGCTATCAATATGACATAAATAAAATATATCTCTACTACACCACCGACGGCACAAGCTGGCCGGAAGGAACTGCCGGCATAGGCTTCGACAATACCAAAGTTGCTGAACTACACTGGAGCACCAATATTGTAGAAGGAGCCAATACTGTCGAATGGTGGAAAGGTGAAATCCCGCCACAAACAGCCAGCACCAAAGTACGCTATAAAATCGGCGGCTATAAAACCACAGCCGCAAGCGTATTCCCCGCCAATGCAGATGCCGTCTTCTGGAAAAAGAAAATGATTACCGAATTCAGTATCACCAATTTTAATGCGGCAACCATCAGCTATCATCCAGACAATGATTATCAAACACCCGGCATAGGACTAGAAGAAGGATTTCATGTCCTACGTGCCCGCACCTTTCTCAACCGTGCAGGCAGAGCAGCCATCTACAACACTTTCGTCCAGCCATTCTATTATGATGCCCAGGCTCCAACCGGCGAAATACTCTATCCGGCAGAAAATGACACATTAAGCATGAATCAATACGGCGTTGTTCTTCGTACCGACCCAACAGTAACCAAAGTGTGGTATCATATTGCAGATAGCAATCCCGCCAATGATGATGCACAAACCGGTCGACCCAATGGTAACGGAACCAACAGCATCGGAACCAACGCCTGGGTAGACGCAACACAAGTAACACCAACTCTAAGTATTACCAACAGCCCATACCCCAACGAATGGCGTTTTGAATTCAATAATATACCAACCAACTCTCCGGCAACCATCTATGTCAAGCTGGCAGAAATTTCATCCGTCACCAATCCATTACTATCAGATGCCGCAGGTCGTTTCACAACACTCACCCGCCACGTTAATGCAAACGGCCCCGACTACAACATGTTCATTGCCTGGCCACAAAACGACGGCGATACAGTCGGCAAAGGATATATCCTAAAAACCTGGTTTTCAAAAACACTCTGGAATATAGATGCCCCAACTACATTAAGTCGTTTTCTAATTACCATTGACGGTGTTGCACAAGGACGCACCGGCTACACGCTTAACTGGGAGGGCGGCAATAACGGTGCATATCATGCCCTAAGCTATACCCTGCCGGATCTATATAACAGCGACCCGAATTTCCTGCATGAAATCACCGTAACCCACACCAATGCCGCCGGTAGCGGAGTAACATTAACCGCAAACCGACTGGTACGAGCACAGCCGGTTGACCGTGGTGCCTATATTGACATCATCAATCCGCCGGAATTTGATTCAGACGGCAAAGCCTCAGAAATCATTCTCCCGGATATAGCCAACCCCACCCCGGAAGATCTACAATATGTTATCCGTGTAGAAACCGACCTTAGCGTAAAATACTGCTTGATAGAATTCACCAACTCCATAGGAACAACTGTCCCAGTTGCCTCCACCACCAATGAACTTTCCGGCACCGTCACCGTCATAAACGGAACCAATACACTCTCCGGCAACGAACAATCCATATCAGGAACCATCTCCGTAACATACAGCAACACCCTTGTTGCCGGCTCCAACACCCTATTCACAACCGAACTCGCCGCCGGAGACAGACTTCGCATCGGAACAAATCTTATGGTTGTTTCACAAGTTTTATCAAACACGTCATTAAAACTTAACACATTTTATCCCGGCACCTCAGTATCAAATATCACCACCTATATCCAACCCGCATTCACCTCTGAACTTTCTTCCGGTAACAGTATCCTCGTTGCCGGGTATTATAGTGAAATAGAAGAAGTTCTATCATCATCCAACGCCACCCTCTCTGCCGACTGGATAGGATTATCCACAAACAACACCAAAGCATTTCGCATTGAAGGCAACCCACAGGTGCACGGCTCCAGACAGCTATGGCATTTTCTCTGGACCAATATGGTCGCCGGCACTTTCCACTTCTACGCCAAGGCAGACACTAACGACTCCCCTGAATCCTCCGAAGGCGAAGTACTCCGAAACATAAAAGTAATTCTTCGCGAACAAGTAGAGCCCGCCCCTAATGATCTCGACGATGACGATGACGGTCTTTACGACTCCGACGAATCAACCCCTATCGACCTCCCGGACACCAACCCGGAAACCTGGACTTCCGGTGATGTACATATCTGGCAAATATATGGACGCACCGATCCCACCCTGCCCGATAGTGACGGCGATGGACTACCCGACGGACTCGAATCCGGCTGGCGGACAGCCAACACTAACGAAACCGATATAACTACCGATACCAACGGCGACGGATTCCCCAACTTCATTCCCGATCTTGACCCGCCATTCTATAACACCGTGCCAGATAATAGCGGACTACCAAACTATGTATTCAACGACAGCCGAACCAAACTGATTAACGGTTCCATGACCAATCCGCAAAACCCGGACTCTGACTACGACGGCATCCCCGACGGCATAGAAGATGCCAACCGTAACGGCTGGGCAGATGGCGACGGCAAAGCACTACAACCGGACACCGCCAACCCCTTGGATGACCGCCCGAACGAATCCGACTGGCCGGACGGCAAATGGAAAAGCTCTTGGGCAACATACCCCGGCAAAGAAACCGACCCCAATAAGAATGATACAGACGAAGATGGAGCCGCCGATGGATACGGCGAAGACATCAACTTTAATGGCATCATTGATGGCGACATCAACTCTAATCGAACTTGGGAAACTGGAGAGCTATGGCAAGAAAGCGACCCGCTCAATCCCGATACAGACGGCGACGGACTGCCGGACGGCTGGGAAAAACAGTACAGCTTTGACCCGCTTAATGATGGCATTGTAGGTCACACTAACATGGGAACCGGACTAACCCTCACCACCAACGATATCGAACATGGAGCCAACGGCAATCCGGACAACGACCTTATCGTCATCAACGGCGTAACCAACGACTACATCAACATCATGGAATACGAAAACGGAACCAACCCGCGCGACCCAAACAGCCTCGACCCAGTGCCGGAAGGTAGCATCATCATCGGTCCGGGACCAGTACTAGGCGTTCTCAACGGAATCACTAACTATCAAGAATTTACCGACTGGACACGTGACGACTGCCTCGTTCTTGATGAATACGAAGGCGATGGCAACAACAATCAAGCCGGTGATATTTACAAAGGCTGGGATGGCGGCGACGAATCACGAGATATAACCGCATTCTATGTTCACGACGGCGGCGATGTAGGACAAGGCGGCGACGGCAAATTCTACTTCCGCCTAGATTTCCAAGACCTAAAAGCCAATGCAGAAGATGGAAACCTTGATATTTATATCGTAATTGATACCGGTAATCCCGGAAATGGAGAAATGAATTTACCGGACGATGTTGACACCATCACTTGGAACAGATGGGAAGCTGTCGTCGCAATCTATAAATCAGGGCAAGGCACAGTCTATGTTGACACCAAACGTAACCCGCAAAACAACACCACCACTTGGGGACAAAATATGCTCGATTCACAATATGGCGTTGTTGCAAGAGGACAAGGTAGCCCGAACGGATTTATCGACGCATACTTCAACTCCGACCTCGATGCCGTAGAAATCAGCATCAGCAGAAACGCCCTTATTGATGCCGGCTGGGGCGGCTCCGGTGCATCAAACTTCAACTACCAAGTGTTCACCACCAAAGACGGAACCGGCAACGACCCACGTGGTCCCGGCGACATCGGAGGACGCAGTGACTGCCGTGACGCAATTTTTAACGACTATATCGCCGAAGACTACTGGCAGGCACAAGCCGGATTAGAAAGTATTCTAAAATACTGGATTCCCGGCACCCATAAGCCGGGACGAGCAAAAGTAGCAATGCTCACACACGAAAACCAAGCAATACAGCCCGGCAATGTTATTCAAGACCTCATCAACAATAATGCCGGTGCCGGATATTATCGACTGCTCGAACCGCATAAACTATTCCGGCAACCGCTCAACCTGCATATCACCCCAACTCTTGCTTCCGCAATTGAATGGGCCGCCGCCGATCCGAACAGCGGCAAGCCGTGGATGGATGGTCCTGCACTAAATCAAGAAGTGAAAGAACTCGTTGCCACCAATATTGTTTATCTGCTCGGCAGCACATTCTCAGATCATATCCTCCCCTACTTCACCAAAGACTTTAACCGCGACAACGAAAACCTCGCCACCGAATATCTCAGCGAAATATACAATTTCCAACCAAACGCCAACACCATATTCTGGACACCGGAAAGATTACTCGATGCCGACACTTTTGATAAAATAATCGACATGGGATATCACAACACCATTATTGATCAAGACACACATATTTATAACTGGTACGGCAGACAAGAATCACTCATTGACGGCGGCTACATGATCAACAAAATCAAAAACGTAAACTGCTTTGTCATCAATTCTATACCAACATCATACCGCTTCACATCCGATGATAACGGTGCCGCCATTGCACTACGCTCACTCTTCAGCCGAAAAGCACGTAGCGATACACAAGACCAAGTGATAACCATTTTCTACAACTGGAACGAATTCACCGACAAAACAAATGCCGATGCCTACGACAAAATCGTACGCTGGATAGCCAATCGTCCTTGGGTTGCAATGGTCGCACTCGAACAAATTGCCGGCAACGAAATAGATGTTTCAGGAGACGATACCGGCGATAACTGGAACAAGATTACTCGTGCCGACCCCACAAGCAAGCAGGCACACAACTGGCTCAACCATGCCACCGAAGAAAACTACGACAACTGGTATATGGGTTCACCAATAGAAGAATCTTTATACGACAAAAAATTTGAAGTCCGCCCCGGAATAACAGTTTCCAATCATTACGGCATGACCTACACAGACGGCATAATCAAAGATGCCTGGAATCTTGTATCAACACTATCCGGCAACGGCTTAAGCAAATTAGCCCGAGAAATCCTGCACGCATCAGTATTCCAAACCGCTTTTCACAACGAAGATAGCAACGATCTACGCCGCTACAGCACCGGCGAATACATGTATCCGGCAACCGAGTCCAACACCCTTGCCGACTTCTCCGTTATTGCACAATCACAAACACGCCTGCTTGACATAGAACTCTACTCATTCCTGGCAAACTGGAGTATTGCGCCTGACAATCTGTTTAGTAACACCACTACTGCCATTGCTGTTGATACCGACCAAGATGGCGAAGACGAATATGTAATTTACAACAAACGCATCGTTGCCATTTTTGAGCGTATCGGCGGACGCATGACTTCCTGTTGGATTCGTGATAACGGTGACGTCTTTCAAGTAATCGGCAACCAAGTAAGCTACGCCGGCTCACCCACAGAAGAAGAAGG
>CAMZLY010000047.1 GCA_947311825.1 uncultured bacterium | reverse complement strand
TTTTAGGCGAGCAAATTCTGCCTTTTGAACAATTGGAGCATACCCGTAGGGTCTGTAAAATTGCGAAAAAGCAGAATATGCCGCATAAAATCAAAAAGTGCCCGCAGATAGTTTTGCAAGTGCCTCACTGGGATAATATTATAAAAATGCAAGTTACTTGTTTACGTAACGGAATAAATAACGTTGGTATTTCCAATCTTATTATTGCAAACAGTTTAGTTATATCCAATGTCCAAATGGAGAGGATAAATATTTATATGGCGGCTGGTCGAAGTTCTTTCCTTGGAAATTGGATTTGAGTGTTGGTTGCCCCCAACTCAATCCCACAACAACACCTAAACCAACAACACTAACTTTAATATATACACTATGTTCAACTACCGCTTCACAGGTTAAATATGATGCGAATATAATATTTTTTAAAAAAAAGTTTGATTCTTTTTTTCTTACTGGTACTCTACTAGGCAAATAGAACACGAATTTCTAATAAATAAAATAGGACAATGCATATAAATGTTCAAAAAAAGCTTTTTAACTATTATTTTGTTTAACTTAATCATAAGTAGTGCACCTGCGGATACCAATGTAATGCATGCCGCATGGCAGAATCTTGAGTATTTAGATTTCAGAAATTCAACCATTGCATTTGAGAAAATTCTTAAAAACACACCAAAAGGGAGTGACGACTGGCAAGAAGCAACCTTAGGACTCGCCGTAAGTCTTCATCAACAACAACCGGACAAGGAAAAGGAGAAAATTCGTGCGGGAAAACTTTATGAAGAGGTAATAAAGTCTTCAAATGGCAAGGAAATTCAGGCAACAGCATTGTTATTGCGCGGCAAGTTGGATCAGTATATTGATTATTTTGGCGATAAAGAAGATTTCGAGGGGGCTATAGGCTACTATAAAAGAATAATCAAAGACTGGCCGGACTCTATATGTGCGGATCAAGCTGCACTATATATGGCTCAATGTTTTAATTTCTCTATGGATAAAACTCGTACCGAAAAAGGAATAAAAGAGCTTAAACAATGGCTTAAATTCCACCCTAACACCCCGTATGCCAGTACAGAGTGGCTATGTATTGCACAAGCTTATCGTATGCCGTTAAAAGATCTATCGGCATCTATTGAATCAACGAAAAATGCCGTGAAGGCAGGTTTGCCGGAAGGTGCGAAAGTGGACAGTATATATTGGCAAGTTGCTTCAATGGCGGAACATATCGGAAATAATAGTGTGGCTAAGGATTTCTATGCTCGTATTATTACAGAAGATCCGCGAAGTCAATATGGTTATATGGCACAACAAAGAATAATTAAAATGGGATTTGAGGCACCCCCGTTAATAGATCCATTTAAATAATATGAAAAATTTTAAAACATTCTTATCGAAATATCTGGGGTTTTCTATTCTTGGAATAGCAATGCTTTATGCTGTTATTTCAGTAGTCTATCATGGGGCAACTTATGAAAAATCGGACGTGAAATCTATCCGCATTTGTCACTGGCAACTTGAAGCCGGATTTAGAGAATCGCTACAAGTGTTAATTGATGATTTTGAAAAAGAGCATGAAGCTCGCACCGGAGAGAAAGTCCGGGTTTTGCAGGCCCCGATTTCCGAAAGGGCGTATCAGCAATACATTAATACTGGTCTTATAGGTGATATGGCACCCGATATTATTGAAAAAGGTATGGCAAAGACAGCAAAAGATCCATCTTATGTTGCTCGTTTTTTCCGCCCTCTCGGAGATGTGGTTACAAAGCCAAATCCGTTTAATAAAGGGACTGCATTAGAAGGTATTCCATGGAAAGATACATTTCTTGATGGTATGCAGAGTGCTTATGACGAAAACCTTTTAGACTATTACTTTATTCCATTTTCTATGTTTACAGTACGTATCTACTATAATAAAGAGCTTTATAAAAAAGTTCTTGGACGAACTGATCCGCCAAAATCTTACTTAGATTTTATAGAGATTTGTAAGAAAATTAAACGCTATCAAGATGAAAATGGGAAATTTATTATTCCTATCGCTGCAAGTAAAGCACAGGGATCTTATTTTGATAGTAAATATAAATATCCATTTTTACGTGGTCTAGCTCAAAAATGTGATATGAACTTTGACGCAAGTGCCAATGTTTTTGAATCTTTTCTTAACTATAAGGAAAAGAAATGGGGGTTTTATAGTCCTGAATTATTGGAAAGTGCTCGTTGTTTAATGGATATTGCCAGTAGTTTCCAAGACGGCTGGCTTGCTGCCCAGCGAGATGATGCATTGTTTATGTTTGCTCAAAATAGAGCGGTTATGATCGCTTCCGGAAGTTGGGATGCCCAGAGTATTATTGATCAGACCAAGGCTATTTTTACAGTAGGTATTTTTGATTTCCCCATGCCGACTGATGCCCCCGTATACGGGAAATATGTTAAGGGTGGCAGTAGTGAAGCCAGTAATGGCGGTGGAATTCCTTGGGCAATTAATAAAAAAGCAAAATATCCTGATTTATGCATAGAATTTCTCCAATACTGCACCACAAAGGCAAATAACGAACGGTTTAATAGTCGTATTACGTGGCTCCCAGTAGTGCGAGGTGTAAAAATTACTGACGAGCGTCTCAAAGCATTTAAGCCTAAATTACAAGGTTATACAGGAAGCTTTGCCTATGACATCAGCACAGCAGTTTCGTTATTAGATAAAGGAAATCGTTGGACCCTTTATTCAGGGCAGATGACACCTGAACAAAATGCTGCTGATATGCAAGAAATGTATGACAGAACAGGAGATGAGGGATATTATAAGCAATTAGATCTTCTTTATCGACGTGTACGCAATACTGAACGTGTTGTTGCTTCCAAACTTGCACTTAGAATATCGCAAAACGATAAAGAACAAAAAGAATTAACATCAAAATTAGTTAAAATTGACCAAGCATTACAAATAGTAGCTCATGGTTATTATTCATATCAGTACCGTTACAACATCGCTGAGGGTAAAAACAAATCTTCTGAGGCAAAATAATATAATATGAAAATTGAAAAAATAAAATTCCGTAATTTAGCAAAAAACTGGATTATCTTCCTAATGATGGCACCAACTCTTATAGGAGTTGCTATTTTTAGTTATGGCCCGGCAATTGAAGCAATAAGACATAGCTTTTATAATTGGGATGGTCAGTTCACCGAAGAGTATATCGGATTTACTAATTTTAAATTACTATTTGGAAATCTTTCCCTATGGTCTCCCCTACTGCTGGGCGGATTACTAACATTTATCGCAGGCATATTATCAGAGCGTAAGCTTGTTAACCGTATATTAAAATCTTTAGGAATTGGTGCTTTTATATGGGCTGCCATCGCAATGGCACTTGATGCCGGTTATGCTATATCGGATGCTGAAGAAGAAAGCATGCGCATTACAATATCTGCATTTAAACCAATATTGGTTATGTTGGCATTATTTATCACTAGTTTACTTCTTAAATTTAAAGGCAAAGGGAAATGGGCATCGGTAGGTAACGGATTTTGTTATATTATACCATTTATTGCCGGACTTTATTATCTAACCGGAATCAGAAAAACTGGTGATTGGTTATTGTGGAAAAGCTTTAATTTGATATTTATTCTTATTGCTGCCAACTTACTAAAAATGTGGCCTGCTATTTTTGCCGCTGTCTGTATCCATCGCTTAAAATCAGAACGTTGGCAATATCTTTATCGGGTACTATTTGTTATTCCAATGATTATTCCTCAGATGGTTGGATTGTTAGTATGGAAATTCTTTTATGATCCCAATGTTGGTATTCTAAACAAATTTCTTATTATGACTGGATTAGATAACGCATTGATATGGCTTGATAAGTGGGTTTTACACCTTGGTGTATTTACCGACCCGTTTAAGCCGGCTTGGTTGGGACATCCCGATCTTATTATTCCATCATTATTATTCTGGGGGTTCCCGTGGGTTGGTGTTGTAGGTGTTCTTATTTATCTTTCAGGCTTACAGAATATTGGACAAGATGTCTATGAAGCTGCTGAACTTGATGGTATCAACTCTTGGGGTAAATTCACGAAAATTGAGCTTCCGCTTATCATGACACAAGTACGACTTAACCTCGTATTGATGATTATTGGGACATTACAGGCTTATGGATTCCAATTGATATTACTTGGACCTGAAGGTGGTCCGCAAAATAAAGGTCTTACTCCAGGATTATATATGTTTTATGAATCGTTCCAGAATCAGAATTATGGATACGCCTGTGCTATCGGGCTTATGCTATTCTTTATTATTCTGTTTCTTACAGTTATCAATCAGCGTTATGTAAGGGTTGAAAAATAATGCAAAAAACAAAATTAACACACGAAATATCTAAACACGGACTTATATTATTTATCCTTTTCTTTGCCTTTCTTCCACTGTACGTCATGCTGGTAATCAGTCTAAAAGATAATATCCAGTTTGTTCGAAGTCCAATGTTACCTAGTGCACCATATCATTGGGAAAACTGGATTAAAGGTTGGGATTTGGTTGGCAAATACATTGCAAATAGCATTCTAGTTGCCGCAGTAAGCGTTATTGCAACATTAATTACGGCTCTACTTAGTGCCTATGTATTTGCCAGATACCGTTTTCCTGGTCATACAATTCTCTGGTATTTACTCCTCGCACTGCTCTTCATGCCTGGCGTAATGAATATTGTACCACTATTCCTAATTATGAAAAACATGAACCTTCTCAACTCATTATGGGGACTTACCATTCTTTACACCGTCGGAGGGCAAGTATTCTGTATTTTTGTATTACGTAACTTTATTGAAGAAATACCAGCCGATTTATTTGAAGCTGCCATGGTTGACGGTGCAACACCTCTACAGCAGATCAAGAATATTGTAGTTCCCATGAGCGGTAGTATCCTTGCAACACTTGCAATTCTACGTTTTCTTGGTGCATGGAACAACTTTATTCAGCCAATGATTTTCATCAGTGATGAATATAAACAGCTAATCCCGGTCGGACTAATGCGACTTGACGGAGAATACGTTAAACAATGGGGTGAAATGATGGCCGGTTACTCAATTGCCGCTATCCCACTGGTAATCATATTCCTATTCACCATGCGGCTATTTGTAAAAGGACTCACCGCCGGTGCCGTTAAAGGGTAAATTAGAACTACTTGCCATATACATATCAGTAGCTTTCAATCCTAATCAAAAAAACGAAAGAGGTGCTTGCAAAACTACTTGTGCGTGGCAATTTTTTGCATTTTAGGCGAGCAGATTCTGTCTTTTGAGCGATTTGGCATACCCGTAGGGTCTGTAAAATTGCGAAAAAGCGGAATATGCCGCATAAAATCAAAAAGTGTCCGCAGATAGTTTTGCAAGCACCTCGAAAGGCTTGCATTATTAATCCCATAGGCTTGCATTTATCCGTATGAAAACAAAATGGGCGCATTTCAGTTTATGTTGTGTGTAACATAAACTGAAATGCGCACGGTTGCTAATATAAATACAAAAAGAAATGATATTAAGGTTTTTATACTGTTGTTCAGTATCGACGAAAAGATGCGGTATTGCAAGAACTCAAATGGAGCGGGTGAGGGGAATCGAACCCCTGTGATCAGCTTGGAAGGCTGGAGCTTTACCACTAAGCAACACCCGCAAAGGTAATATTTCTTAGTTGAAGTTGCGTATAATGCCTAAGTTGTTCGCAATAGTCAAGTTTATGATGATATTTTTTTATTTTTATTCTAGAATTTAAATGTGGTTATATTCATAGAGCCGTTGCGGAGTTTATCTTCGATGATTTTTCGCATATACATTCTTATGGAAAAGCGTATTGGTGGAATTAATAGTGAGAATCCAATGGTGTCGGTTATTAGACCGGGAGTTATCAGCAGGATGCCGGCAATTAGAATCATGACTCCGTCAATAAGGTATGGTGCGGGCATACGTCCCTTTGCAACTTCTTGTTGGATTTTGGATATTATCATTATTCCTTGTGCCTTTGCTAGAAATGCCCCGATAATGCCGGTGGAGATGACGATTCCTAGTGTGTAGAATGTTCCTATATGCTCGTGTATTTTTAGCAGTAGTGTTAATTCTATGAATGGCATTATTATGAATGCGAAAAGTAGTATTGTTAGTATCATAATATAGTTATCTGTTATCAGTTATCAGTTATTGGTTATCAGTCTGTGGGCTCCAGTCTGGAGATATTTCGGGTTCAGGCTTTGTAGAAGCACTGGCCGCTCAATGTTCCTTCGGTTTTTATTTAACACTTCACCCTTTCTTTTAATATACTCCTAATATGTGTAAGTAATCTGTATTTTCTTTGAGTGCTTTTAATACTGGCGTGAATGAGTCGTCATCGGCAGAAGTCTCAATATCAACGTAGAACATATATTCCCAAGGGCGTCCGTCCACAGGGCGTGATTCCAGCTTAAGTAAGTTGATGTTGTTCTCTGCAAAAATACTTAATGTTTTAAGAAGTGCTCCCGGCTTATCTGATGTTTGGTAGATAATGGATGATTTCTTTTTTTGACCATGTTCTTTTTGTTCCTTTGCAATGACGGCAAAGCGGGTGTAATTGCGTGGCGAAGTTTCTATACCTTCTTCTATAATTTGCAGTCCGTACATTGTTGCTGCTTCTTTTGTGGTTATAGTTGCACTAGTTTTGTCATTTTCTTGTTTTATTTGACTGGCGGCAGTTGCTGTATCTTGGGCATATAGTAACTGCCAGTCGCTATGAATCTCCATATATTTATCACAATGATGAAATGCAGTTGGGGAAGATATTACACTTGTGATTTCCTTGGCTATTGTGCCCTCGACGCCGGCAAGTATATATTCTATACGTAAAGTTATTTCGCCTATGATTTTAAGGTTGTTCTCAATTAAGAGATCATAGTTTTCGTGTACGCTACCACTCATTGAGTGCTCTAGAGGTATGAGTCCGTAGTCGGATTTGTTTTCTGTTACGGCTTCAATGACAGATCTTGAGCTATTTAACGGAGATAATTCTATATCTTCGCCGAAGTATTGGCGTGCTGCTTTATGGTCAGGTGCTCCCATTTCGCCCTGAAAAACAGCTTTGAGTTTTTTGCCTTGAGCTTCAGTTGATTTATCAATAACTGCTGCTTTTTCAAGATATCCAAAGTCTACTTGTTTGTTAATGACAGGGGCAATAACGTATATGTCACGCATTAGTTTGCCGAATTGTGCCGGCAATAGGCTTTGTGCACCGTCAGAGGCGGCCTTTGCCGGATTGTTGTGTACTTCGATCATTAGTGCATCGGCACCGGCGGCAATGGCTGCACGGGCCATTGGTGCAACTTTTTCTCGTATTCCTGTTGCATGACTTGGGTCAATTAGTATTGGTAGATGTGTTAGGCTTTTTACAACAGGTATTGCCGAGAGGTCTAATGTGTTGCGGGTATATGGTTCAAAAGTACGGATTCCGCGTTCGCAGATTACTACTTGAGTATTGCCGCCTGCCATAATATACTCGGCGGACATTAACCATTCTTCAATTGTTGCAGAAAGTCCACGCTTAAGCATGACCGGCTTATTTAAGGAGCCGACGCATTTTAGCAGCTCAAAGTTTTGCATATTGCGGGCACCGATTTGTATCATGTCGACATACTTCATCATCATATCGGCCTGACTTGGTGCGGTCATTTCGGTGGCGACAGGCATACCGGTTTCTTCGCGTACATCCGCCAATATTTTGAGGCCATCTTCTTCAAGCCCTTGGAATGAGTATGGTGATGACCTTGGTTTAAAGGCCCCGCCTCGTAAGATAACAGCACCATATTTTTTTACTTCTTTTGCGATTGAGAGAGTTTGCTCATGGCTTTCTACGGCACAAGGTCCTGAAATGACTATTATCTTTTCGCCGCCAATAGTTACTGGGCCCACTTTTACTAAAGTGTCTGCCGGATGGTTTTCGCGGGCGACGAGCTTAAAACTTGTTTTGTCAGGGGTTATTTCCTCTATGCCCGAAAGATTATTGATGAAATCTGTGCCAAGTCCGGCACGACTTTTTGCAATGATGATATCACCGTCACAGGGAGAGACCTCGCTAAAAGCAACACCTTCAGCCTTTAATGCTGAATGAATTTGTTCTTTTTGCGATTCCGAAATGTTTTTATTTAATTTAATTATCATAATTATGTAATCTAACCTTTATTTCTAAGTAAGTGAGGTATAATATAGAGAATAATGAATAGTGAAAAGTGAATAGTTTAAAAATAAATAAAAATAGGTCTGTGGATGAGTCTATATATTTTAGCTATAGTTGGTATAGTTGTGGTTTTATACGTAGTCACAGTGCTGTTTATTTATTTTAGACAGTCGGCCTATATGTATGAGCCGGACCGAGCTGTGGGTGCGACTCCCAGGGAAATAAATATTGATTATGATGATGTTAGGATTAAAACTAAAGATGGCGAGATTATTGCCGGTTGGTATGTTCCTGCTTTTGAACCTGAAAAAAGTGATGACAAAATCTTAGCTGGTACAACGGTTCTTATTTGTCATGGTAATGCCGGGAATTTGAGCGATCGTCTTGACTTGATTACGGTTTTCCATAAATTAAATATGAATATCTTTATTTTTGATTACCGTGGGTTTGGCGACAGTACAGGGAAGCCAAGTGAGGTCGGAACGTATAATGATGCATTAGCAGCGTGGAATTATTTGACAGGAGTTAAGGGGGTGGGGGCGGAGTCTGTTCTTGTTTATGGGCGTTCGCTGGGTGGAGCGGTTGCAGTGTGGTTGGCGGCTGAGGTTAAGGCTTCTGCATTGGTGTTGGAGGCCACATTTACTTCTGTTATGGATATGGCTAAACAAAGGTTTCCAATATTTCCTGCAAAACGGTTTTGCAGATTTAGGTATCCTAGTATTGAGGTTTTGGCCGGTATACGGTGTCCGGTGGTGGTTGCGCACTGCAAAACGGATCGTATTATTCCTTATAAATTTGGTAGACGACTATTTGAGGTTGCCAGCAAACCGAAGCTGTTTGTTGAGCTTAATGCTTCTCATGCACGTGGAATGGAAGTGGATATTGAATATCAGCGTGCTTTAAGAAAGTTCCTGATAAGCCATTTTCTGCATAAAGGAATTTGAAGGGAAAGGCTGAAGGTAAAAGGCTAAAGGCTGAAGGCTAAAGTCAAAAGGGAAAAGAAAAAGGCTGAAGTCAAAAGGCTAAAGGCTGAAGGCAAAAGGCTAAAGGCTAAAGGCTGAAGGCTAAAGGATAAAAGGTGTGGGAAAAACTGGTCCCTAGCTGATGAAAACATCCTTTATATTCCTGCGTCAATGCGTCAATTAGTCCTTTTGCCCCCGTACATTTCCAATAATTCACGTTTTATAACCTGTTCATAACTTGATATTCCTGCATCTAACTCCTGTGAAATCAAGAAGATAAGGTTGTTATCAAGTTGTTGATAAAATATCAAAATAGATGCTTGATATGTTTCTGTTTTAGTAATATATTTAAAGCATGAGTTTTAACAAGAAATCATTTTATCAGGAAGTTCGTGAAGTTAGGCGGCGTAAAAGTCTGACACAGGCGGAGCTTGCAAAGATTGTTAAGTGCAAGCAGTCGGCGATTAGTATGTATGAGGCTGGGCATGAAGATGCGTTGGCGTATAAAACCATTATACTGATTGCCAGGGAGTTGGAGTTAGCCATTCCTGAAGAGGTGGTAGTTGACTATATGCCGGAAGATATCAAGTTGAGTTGTTTGAAATATTGTCCTATTGATGATTGCCCTTCAAATATTCCTTATGTTGCCGGTGGGGAGATTCATTTTAAGCCGACAATGATTCTTACTTTAAAAGGCGAGTCAACGCGCTGTGCATATTGTGGCGAGGTGTTGCAAGATTGTTGCCCAAATGAATCTTGTGGATTGCCGCTTAGTGATGGCGGTTTTTGTTCACATTGTGGAGATTCGTATGTAGCAGTTACAAGAATGATGCGTGGTTCACTTGAAGAGTGGGCGGCAAAACGATGTGAAATAATAAAAGAATTGAGAAGTATGAGCGAAACCGTAAAATTTATCGCGTAAATGGGGGTATATAATGATTATAGCATTACAGTTAATAGCTGGTTTGGTTGGTTTTGGGATTATTGCATGTATGAAAATTCAGCAATCTCGCATTAAGGCAGAGAGTAGCGTTGAATTGAAGCTTGATGATACTGAAATATAGGCAAAAGATACTAATAAACCGTTGTTTTTATAATTGACAGTAGAAAACCGTTGTTCTACGCTGTGTAGAACCGTGCTAAATGGAGTAGTCATGTATTGCGGTGATATTTAGGGGTTATTATGATACCTTTCAAATCAACCTAGTCTGGGTATTTCTACATCAATAAAATTACCTCCACAAATTATTGAGTTTTTATTACGTCATACTGATCTGGATGACAGAGGCATCATCTGTTAGCGGTATCAGTGTATATTCATCAAGTGCAGCCGGTAATAGGCAAGACATGCCCGGCGTTGAGTGGATTTCAGTTCCGTTTCCTTCAATTGCGAGAGTTCCTTTGATAGTGAAGAGGGCGTGAAAGCTACTGTTATCATATTTAATGATTTCTGTTTCGTTAAGGTCAAAGCGTTTTATTTTGAAGAACGGGCAGTCTAATATTTCCCATTTGATATTGGCATTATCACTCTCTAGTCTTTTGGGTTGTTGTCCCGTGGTTGGTTTGTCGCGCCAATTAATAACTTGCATCGCATTTTTAACGTGTAACTCTCTGGGGAGGCCATTGGTGTCGATACGTCCCCAATCGTATACCCGATAAGTTGTATTCGAGTTTTGTTGGACTTCCAAGAGGAGACAGTCTTCTCCTATTGCATGAACTAAGCCACCCGGGATATAGATACATTCTCCGGGAACAGCTTTTATTGATTGGAGAACATTTTCCAGTTGTTCATTTTCCAGAGCTTCTTCAAAGGTTTTCTTATTGGTTCCACGAGTTAGTCCGGCAAATACTTTTGATTCTGGTTCCGCATCTAGAACATACCACATTTCTGTTTTAGCTTCGCCACCATATTTAGCTGCTTGTTTATCGTTTGGATGAACTTGAACACTTAATCGTTGCTTGGCATCTATTAGTTTTATTAGTAGTGGAAAGACCTCTGTTTCTGCGGCTGTACCAATCAGATCAGAACCTAAGACTGCTATCAATTCTTGGAGGCTTTGATACTTATGTTTGCCATTGGTGATGATGCTCATGCCCTCTGGACGGTCGGAAACTTCCCACGATTCTGCATATATCCCCGGTTCTAAATCTCTATTAAATTTCTCAGGGATACGTGAGCCTCCCCATAAATAGTCTTTATATATTGGTTGAAGAAGTAATGGGTAAATTTCTTTTGTCATATTTATTGTTTCTTTATCTTTCATTATTGACCTCATAGTTAAATATAGGCTAGCATTGTTTTCGTTGTTTTCAAGTTAAATATGAACGGATTTTATTATGAAATATAGATTTATCTACTCAAGTGTACTGTTTTTCTCTCTTTTTGCATTAACTGGGTGTGTTACTACTAGCTCTGAGCGTGCTAATCGTGAGATGCGTATGCAGTCGCAGATCGTGAATATTAAGGCTGAACTTGATCGTGTTAAAGGGCAGGTTGATGGTCTTGTTGCCGGTCGTGAAGAAATATACCGCCAGATTGAGTCATTACAAGCATCTTTGGACAGTAATTCTAGGGTGCTTGGCAGTGAGATCAAGAATCTTTCGCAAGGGCTTCAGGCAACTTCTGCTTCGCGCGAACAGATGAAGCAGGAAATTATAAATAAGATGAGTAAAAATGTTGAAGCATTAATAAAAACACAGGCTGCTACAGTTAATACTGGACAGATGGGTAGAGAGCATATTGTAGAGAAGGGGCATACACTTTCTACTATTGCTGCTGCGTACGGTGTAAGCACTAAAGCCATTATTAAGGCTAATAATATCAAAAATCCTGATCAACTAAAAATAGGACAAGTTCTTTTTATTCCAGAGTAGGCAGTAGCATCATAATATCATCGTCATCTTCTTGGTTTTCTATGTTTAGTTTTATATTAGAAGTGGCCTCTATTACTTCTGTTGATTCGTTCGTTTCTATAGGTTCTACTTTCTCTATTATTTTCGGTAGTTTTTCTGGCTCAGAAACATTTACTATTTTAACTTCTTCTACCGGAGTATTTGTAGATGTTACTACTACAGGGTTGGTAATTATATTGAGAAGGTCATTAATTTGTGCGGCAAGAGCCGGCAATTTGGTGTTTGCCTCTGCCTCATTTTTTTTCAGTTTTGTGTTTTCAAGTGATAATGTGCCTATTACTTGTTTCATATCAGCCAGTTCTTTTTGATAGCTGTAGTTATTTGAGTTGATGGATTTTCTTGTTGCCTGCAAAGATAGTTCCTGTTGCGTGATACTATTAGCAATAGTGTTGGCAAGCTCTTTTATTTGAGCCAACTTGTCTTCCGTTTTGCTTTTTTCAATCTCGGTTTTTATGTGATATGAATTTAGGTCATTATTTGTTTGTCGAAGATCAGCACGAACTTGATTGTAGAATGCTGTACCAATAAAGACACCAGCCCCGATAATTACTATTATTATAAGTGTAAATAGAAACCCCATGATAAGCATACGATTACGTGATCGTCGTTGTTCTACTTTGATAAAGTCATTAAAGGCGGCGAGAACAGGCAGAGATTCAGCGGCTTGTAAGCTTGTTTCGGGTGATTGTATTAGTTCCTGTCCTGAGTGTTGTTTATTATTATTCATTATATATGTCCTGTTATCAGCTTGCCACCCATACTTAGCGTAAGCGATGTAGGCAAGTTTATCAGTTGTTGGTTTTATTGAAATAATGGAATAGAGAAGAACCTTTTCTTCTTGTTTTTTACTGTTTCTTTATATTGTTTATGCCAATTGAGAAGATCATTTGTTGCCTGTACTTCAATTTGCTGTAAAGTTTTATCTGTGCATACAGTATGACTTAGTGGATTTTGAGAGCTCTTATCCACAAGAATTGCTTCTGGATATACATCCATAATTTCGATGGCATGTTTTTCCTTTTCAGCTTTTTCAATTTTTTCCTTTAATTCATCTTGGATTTTAATGTTTTTAGAATTTTCTTTTTCTCGTAATAGTTTTTCTTGTTGTAGTTGTTGTAAGAGTTTACGGCATTCAGATTCAGCCGCCAGATATCTTGATTTTGATTCTTTTAACCGCAGTTTCAGTTCGGCATCTTCATTTATCAGATCTATCATCTGATTGATAACGGTGGAGGTTTTATTTGTTATGATATTTTTTATTGTTGCAGTTGCATCAATTATATCATCTTGAACCAGATTCTTTAATAGGTTTATATTAACAGGACCATAAATGTCGCCATTTTTCATAGTAACTTGCCAAGTCATGTGGAATTCTTCAACAGTTTCCACCGCAATCCAGTTAGTTTGGTCAGAAGATATGTGGTGACCGGGGATAATTCGTGCTTGATTTGCCCAACTGCACAGCGTTGCGAGATCGACAGGGCCGAAGACTGATTTATCTAGTATCCTAAGATACCAGTTTTCTATTTCTGTTGATTGTGATGTGTCGGAAATCTTTTCGTGCACTTTATAACCTTTGTTTTGCAAATTCAATGAATAATCGAACATATTAGAGGTTGTTATGGCTAATAATCAACTTAATAAAAAAATAAAAATGGTTTTATAATCTGGATTGGTTCCGGAGATATTGACTATTGCGGTATGTTCGTTGGTAGTACCTGCACGGTGAACATAACTCGATGTTATGCGACGTGAATTTGTCCAAAATAGGGTGAATGGGGATTTTCTGACATGTTCACGTGCAGCCTGCCCTCCATAGCTACTGAGCTTGCGAAGTGCGACGGAGGGACGCAAACGCATAACATCTCTGCAACAAAAGTTCCTTATCTAATTTAAAATCACTGGCCACTGCTATAACAATTTCATCTATCGAAATATTTTTACCTACAGGCCACTTTATATCGC
>CAMZLY010000046.1 GCA_947311825.1 uncultured bacterium | reverse complement strand
TTACACTTATTCATCTTGAACAATATCATTTAATAATAGCTATTGACTAGTAAAATATTGTTGGTGATTCAAATAGGACCTGACGGAAAAAGTTATATCGGTAATCTCTGTATAAAAACTTCTCTGCTTGCACCACATAATAATATTTGCCATTATCTGCATTTCGTGCGGCAATTCTACTTGGTGCCCATATGATAGAATTTGATGTTGATCTTACTATTGATAAATACCCTGTGATAATGCACGATCATACTGTTGACCGCACGACTAATGGTCAAGGTACAGTTACCGAATTATATAGAGCCTTGACCATGAAAAGCGAACTTTAGCAACATAATAGGAAGTATAGCAGTTTAGTAGAGGTTTTTCCTGTTTCTAAATTTTAATATTTTTATTTTCGTGATGTTGACATGGCGGGTGGCTCTGATATAGTTGTGGGATGAATGCATTTACATATAAAAATAACGAATTATTCGCGGATGACGTATCAGTTAAGAAATTAGCAGAAGAATACGGGACTCCATTGTACATATATAGCCGATCACATATGCGTGATCAGTATATAAAACTGGCTGAGGCTATGGCTGAAGTTAAGCCGCTTATTTGCTTTTCGGTTAAGGCTAACTCTAATTTGGCAGTTATTAAGACCTTTATCGATCTTGGTGGTGGGCTTGATATTGTTTCCGGCGGCGAGCTGTTTCGTGCATTACGGGCGGGGGCTGATCCATCAAAGATAGTCTATGCGGGCGTAGGCAAGACGGTTGAGGAAATTGAATATGCTTTAAAAGAGAATATCTTGGTCTTTACGGTTGAGTCGGAAGGTGAAGCAAAACGCATTTCTGATTGTGCAGTACGGCTGGGAACAACGGGAAGAATAGCTTTTCGGGTAAATCCTGATGTTGACCCTAAAACACATAAATATATCAGTACCGGCAAAAAAGAGAATAAGTTCGGTCTTGATATTGCTAGAGCAACGCAAGCGTATGAAGATGCGGCAAAGATGCCGAATATCGAAATCACCGGCATGCATTTGCATATTGGATCGCAAATTCTTTCGTCAGATCCGTTTGGTGAGGCGTTGGAGCGTGTGCGTGATTTGTGTCTAGCTCTTAAAGAAAAACATGAGTCATTTCAGTATCTTGATATTGGTGGCGGGATCGGGATTAAGTATGAGCCTGACCATGAGGCTCTGGCTCCAGAAGTTTATGCTGCTCAGGTAATACCGTTATTGAAAGACATTGGACTTAAGGTCATACTGGAGCCTGGTCGTAGTATGGTTGGTAATGCGGGGATTCTTGTTAGTGAAGTTCAGTATGTTAAAGATAATCCATTTAAAAAATTTATTGTTATTGATGCCGGGATGAATGATTTGGTGCGTCCGGCGTTGTATCAGGCGTATCATGAGATTATTCCTGTTGATGAAACTGTTACCGAGAAAGTTTTTGGTGATTTGGTTGGCCCCATTTGTGAGTCGGGAGATTTCCTTGCGGCAAATAGAGATTTGCCGGCATGTAAACCGGGTGATTTAGTTGTGGCATTAAGTAGTGGTGCTTACGGATATACAATGGCATCAACTTATAATAGCAGACCGAAGCCGGCAGAGATTATGGTTGATGGTGATAAATCGTTTGTAATATCTAAACGAGAGACATTGCAGGATATAATTAAGAATGAAATAAGTTTAGAGGAGGTTGTATAAATGATTAAAGGAACTTATACGGCAATTGTTACGCCGTTTACAGCAGGTGGAGCTGTTGATTATGATGTATTTAAGAAGTTGATTGAATTCCAGATTGAAGGTGGTGTTGATGGGATTGTTCCGGTTGGTACGACGGGGGAGTCTCCGACTTTGTCTGTTGACGAGCATTTGAAAGTTATTGCTACTACAGTAGAAGTGTGTAAAGGTGCTGTGCAGGTTATTGCGGGGACAGGGGCAAATTCAACTAGCGAGGCAATTGAGCTGACAAAACATGCGGCAGAGATTGGGGTTGATGCAACTTTACAAGTTACTCCATATTATAATAAGCCGAGTTCACAAGGGTTGTTTGAACATTTCTCTGCTGTTGCTGAAGTTGGTGTGCCGGTTGTTCTATATAATGTGCCGGGGCGTTCGGGTAAAGAAATACCGGTTGATGTGGTTGCACGGCTTGCTGAGAATCCAAAGATTGTTGCTATTAAGGAGGCGGCTGGTAGTGTTGATCGTGTTAGTGCAATCTTGGATCGATGCGATATAACTGTTGTTTCCGGCGATGATTCATTGGCTCTGCCGATGATGGTGGTTGGCGGTAAAGGCGTGATCAGTGTGGCATCAAACATTATCCCGAGCGAAGTGTCCAACATGATCAATGCGGCATCTAGTGGTGATTGGGAAAAGGCAAGAGAGATTCATAGCAAATATTACAGACTCTTTGCCGGAATGTTTGTTGATACAAACCCTGTTCCTGTTAAAGCTGCAATGGCTATGATGGGAATGATAGAGGAAGAGTATAGATTGCCAATGTGTTCTATGACGGATGCACTTAAAGATACAGTGCGTGATATATTGGTTTCGTCTGGTGTAATTAAGGAGGATTCATAATGGTTAAACTTGCTATATTAGGTGCAGGCGGACGTATGGGAAAGGCACTTATTAGTTGTGCTGAACGGGTTGATGGTGTTGAGGTTGTTGCTGCGGTAGAGGTTGAAGGGAACTCTGCTATTGGTCAGGATGCCGGTCTAGCGGCTGGGGTTTCTGCTTTGGGATTTGAGATTACTTCTGATATGACGGCAACAGGCGTGGCGGATGTTGTTATTGATTTTACGTTTCATTCAGCTTCTCCGATTAATGCGGAGCGGGCGGCAGAATTTGGTCAGTCTATTATTATTGGCACAACCGGGCTTACCGATGATGAGGCTGATATTGTGAAACAGGCGGCTGAAAAGATTCCTATTGTTTGGGCTCCGAATATGAGCTTGGGGGTTAATTTGTTGTTTGCCATGGTCGAAAAGGCTGGCTCAATTCTTGGGGTTGATTATGATGTTGAAATAGTTGAGACGCATCATAAACTTAAAAAAGATGCACCTAGTGGAACGGCGTTAAGGCTGGCAGAGCAAGTGGCCGCCGGACGTTTACAGAATTTGGAAGAGGTTGGATGTTATGGTCGGCACGGTCAGGTGGGCGAACGTCCGGTTGGGGAAATTGGGATTCATGCTGTACGTGCCGGTGATGTTGTTGGTGATCACACAGTGACATTTGCCATAGAGGGTGAGCGGATAGAGTTTTCGCATCGTGCTTCTAGTAGAGATACATTTGCGATGGGTGCGGTAAAGACCGCTAAATGGGTAGTAGGCAAAAAACCGGGCTTATATGATATGCAAGATGTTCTCGGTCTGCGTGAGTAGTAGTTACCTATCTCCGAGAGGTAACAGCTCTATTTAATTTTCGCTCTACGGTTCTACCTCTCGGAGATAGGTAGATACATAAGGAATGACTAATGGAGTACGGATTATCGCTCGGTTCCAATATTGAGGACAGGCAGGCTAATATTCAATCTGCTATTGATATGATAGGGGATATTGAAGGCCTGCTTATTGTAGATAAATCTGCTTTATATGAGACTGCACCGGTTGATGTCTTGCAGGAATATGAGCATTTGTCATTTCTTAATACAGTTGTTATTGTTGAATCAGATTTATTGCCGGCTAAGTTGCATACGGAATTGCAAGGGATAGAGAATAGGTTGGGGCGGGTGCGAGGTAAGGATCAAAATGCACCACGTCCAATTGATATTGATCTGATTTATGCTGATGGAGTCACATTAAATACGGCGACGTTGATATTACCGCATCCACGTTGGGCAGAGCGTCGGTTTGTTGTTCAGCCATTGGCTGAAGTAAGGGCAGGTTTGGTTATTGATAAAGCGTTAGGACCAGTTAATAATGTGCTTTTATCGTTGCCGGAAGAACCGGAAGTGATAATGTTTAAAGGAGATAAAGGTTTAAAACTTCTCAAAAAAGATGTAGAGTCGGATCTATGAGCCGATGGGGGTTGTGCGAGAGCTATTGATTAAGCTTATTTCGCTCATAGAGCGAACGCTACACATTTTCTGCTAGCAGTTAAAAGTTACGTAAAATGCACGTAAAACGGACATCTGGGTCGTTTATGGTTTTGTGAAGGTTAAAAAGTAAATTATACGGGACAGAGCCCTGTGGTACGGAATAATAATTATGAAAAAATGGAATGTAAATTCAATTAAGGCGTTAAAAGGGGAATGTAAAATATCTTGTCTGACGGCGTATGATTATACCACTGCCCGCATTGTTGATCAGTCGGGGATACAGCTTATATTGGTTGGTGATTCATTGGGCATGACAATGCTGGGGTATAAAACCACTTTACCTGTTACGATTGATCAGATGTTGCATCATGCAGAAGCGGTTTCCCGTGGTGTGACAGATGCCATAGTAGTAGTTGATATGCCGTTTATGTCGTATCAGATTTCAGTGGAAGATGCTATCCGCAATGCTGGGATGTTTATGAAGGATACCGGAGTTGATGCCGTAAAGGTTGAAGGTGGTGCGTTTCGGGTTCCGGTAATCAAGGCTTTAATAGAAAACGGGATTCCGGTAATGGGTCATGTTGGGCTAACTCCGCAAAGTGTTCATGCAATGGGTGGCTATAAAGTTCAGGGTAAGAAAAGTGATGATGCTATTAAATTGATTGAAGATGCCAAGGCGCTGGCAGATGCAGGCGTATTTGCGATTGTGCTTGAGTGTATCCCGGCAGAGCTGGCAAAAGAGATTTCTCAGGCGATAGATGTTCCCACTATTGGTATTGGTGCCGGGGTAGGTTGTGATGGTCAGATTCTTGTTACGCATGATATGCTTGGACTTTATTCTGAATTGACACCAAAGTTTGTTAAGCAGTATGCAGACCTGGAAGCTGCTATGAGAGAGGCTTTTAAACAATATAAGGACGAAGTGGAAAATTCCGTATTTCCTGCTGTTGAGCATTCATTTTAGAGTTGTGTGGTGGTGGGATAGAGATTATCCGAAAAGATTTTGGCAGGTCCTCTCTAGTTTTTGGTAGGACCTCTCCAGTTTTGGGGAGAGCTCTCCCTACCACTAATTTGGTGGCACCGCACGCTCCCTTTTGGTGCGGGTGGCACCGCACGCTCCCTTTTGGTGCGGGGGAATAACACAAAAACGCCGAAATCATCTTTGGAAACGCCACATTCCGGGCATATCCAGTCGTCAGGAATATCAGCAAAAGCAGTTCCTGCTACGATTCCACCATCAGGATCTCCAACTTCAGGGTCATAAATCCAACCACAAACATATTTCATAATTATTATTCTCCTTTATTAATTTAGAGGCACTTGCAAAACTATCTGCGAACACTTTTTGATTTTATGCGGCATATTCCGCTTTTTCGCAATTTTACAGACCCTACGGGT
>CAMZLY010000045.1 GCA_947311825.1 uncultured bacterium | reverse complement strand
GTTAAGTGAGTCTTTTGATAAAATGATTTTAGGGGAAACTGGTGTTGTTGGGGGTTTGACAAAACGATGAAGGACAAAATGATTTTAAGGAAAACTGGTGTTTCTGGGGTTTGACAAAACGATGAAGGACAAAATGATTTTAGGGGAGACTGGTGTTGTTGGGGGTTTGACAAAACGATGAAGGGGAAAATGATTTTAGGGGAAACTGGTGTTGTTGGGGTTTGACAAAACGATGAAGGACAAAATGATTTTAGGGGAAACTGCTGTTGTTGGGGGGTTGACAAAACGATGAAGGACAAAATGATTTTAGGGGAAACTGGTGTTGTTGGGGGGTTGACAAAATGATTGTTAAAAATAATAAAAGAAAATCTTTATTGATTGCTGCAATTGTTTTGTTTTGGGTTGTTGCAACTGGTTGGCTGATTCTGAATGAGATTATGCCTGGGGCATTCTCTAGTATGTCGAAAGGGTATCGTGGTATATTTTCAGGTGGGGTAGTGGTTGCTGATAGCTGGATGTTGATTTCTCTAAATGGTCAAAAGATAGGTTTTAGCCATACTAGTATTGAGTCTGATGATGATAATGCTATTCAAAAATATAAGGTGTATAATAATACTGAACTTAATATCACAATTATGAATAAGAAGCAGTCTATTAGTGTTGCTTCAGAATCATTTCTTGATGCAATGTACCTATTACAGAATTTTAGTTTTAATATGCGTTCTGGTGATTATAAAATGAATATTCTGGGTAGTCGTATTGAGGGTGATAATTTTGATGTTAGAATAAAAACAGGCGGTAGTTATAGTTCGGTGAAAATTAAAATCCCCGATGATGCTATTGTCTATTCTCCAATGGTAGAGTTGGTTTTAAAGAGTATTAAATTGGGAAAACAAAAGCGTATTCGTACTTTTAATCCTCTATCAATGGCGACGGAAGATATTGTGGTTAAGGCATTACGTTATGAAGTGATTACTAATATGAATCGCAGTTGTAGGGTTACTGTTCTTTCAGCGGACTATCAAGGGTTAGAGATTCTTACATGGATTGATAGTGATGGTAAAGTTTTGCGACAGGAAACACCATTTGGTTGGACGTTGGAGGCGTGTGATGCAGAAACTGCTATGGGGACACCTGACGGTAATGCTGGGAAATATGATTTGTTAGATGGGCTGGCGGTTTCTGTTACGGGGGAGATAGATTCTCCACGAGATATAGGCAGTATTAGTATTAAAATGAATGGGTATAGTTTAGATGTAGATAGTCTTATTACACATAGGCAACAGGTGACTGCAAGTGGAACAAATAGTGTCGAACTTGTTTTGCTTAAAGAATCCTTGCCTAAAGATAGTATTGATTTAGTTGATATGCCGGAAGATGTGAATAAATATTTAGAGAGCTCTATTTATATTCAGGCGGATGACAAAGATATTATAAAAAAAGCAAAATCTATTATTGGAATGGAGAAGAATAGCCTAAAGGCGGCATTGGCAATTTGTGATTGGGTTAATGAAAATATGGACAAGAGTCCGACCGTGAGTGTCCCTTCGGCACGTGATATTTTAAAAGTTATGTCAGGCGATTGTAACGAGCATACTTATCTCTTTACTGCATTAGCACGAGCTGTCGGGTTGCCGACAAAAGTAATGGTGGGTATTGTTTATAATAAGGGTATGTTTTATTATCATGCTTGGCCTGCTGTTTATGTTGGGCGATGGGTTGAGATGGAGCCTACTTTTGGTCAGCATGCGGTTGATGCAACGCATATTAAGTTGCTGGAAGGCGAGCTGCAGGAGCAGGTGAAGCTTATGGGGATGATTGGAAGGATAAGCGTGATAGTTAATAGTGAATAACTAATAACTAATAGTGAATAGCTTGCCCGCCTAATTGCGAAGCTGTTGGCTGGGTGAGAAAAGAAGAAAAGAAAAATAATCAACGTCCGACTATGAACATTTAAGGAAAAAATGAATGTCTAGCTGGCTTGAGCTTCTTCGCAAAGATATGCGACTAGACTCAAAGGAAAAACTTATGAATATTGAAAAAAAAAACAAGTTAGGAGCTAAGCCGCCTTGGCTTAAAGTCCGGATTGGCTCGGGAACAGAGTATAAGAAACTGAGATCATTGCTTAAGGGGCAGGGGTTGCATACTGTTTGTGAAGAGGCTCTTTGTCCGAATATGGGTAGGTGTTGGGATAAGGGGCGTGCGACAGTAATGATCCTTGGTGATACTTGTACGCGTTCATGTAGGTTTTGTGGTGTTGCATCGCAGGCACCTTGCACTCCTGATGAGGGTGAACCTAAGCGTGTTGCTGAGGCTATAAAGAGTATGGGGCTTAAAGATGTTGTTATTACATCTGTTACGCGAGATGATTTGCCTGATGGTGGTTCTGCAATATGGGCTGAGACAATAAAGCGTGTGGCTGAGGCTGTTCCAGATATTGGAATAGAGGTACTGATTCCTGATTTTAATGGTGATGAATCTTCGTTAGATTTGGTTATTGCTACAAAACCGGTTGTGTTGGGGCATAATTTGGAGACGGTTCCTCGCTTATATTCTACTGTTAGGCCGCAGGCGGATTATCAGCAGTCATTGTCGGTTCTTGAATACGGGCATAGTAAGGGCATGATTACCAAAAGTGGGATTATGGTTGGCATTGGTGAAACTAATGATGAAATTAATTATCTTATGCAAGATGCTGTGAAAACCGGATGTAATATTTTCTATATTGGACAGTATTTACAGCCTTCAAAGCAACATTTGGCGGTAGAGCGCTATGTTACACCCGATGAGTTTGAGCAGTATAAGAGCTGGGGCCTTGAAATGGGGTTTGATGTAGTTGTTTCTGCACCATTAGTCCGTAGCTCTTATCATTCTGACGAACAGGAGGAGTTTTTGCTTGCTACTCGATAATTTAGAATGGTTTTAACGAAGGTTCTTATATATCTTGTCTATATACTACGGGTTATGGTATAAGAGATTGCTTTGTCGAGTTATGGAATATACAACTTCTCAAAAAGCATTTTATGGTCGGGAAGATTTCCCGACTGACCGAGTGAGTTATTGATAAATTGCTTAAATATCAATTGGAACGAATATGAATTTTACTGAATGTATAGAGAATAGCAGCGTAAAATTAGATATAGAAGGTAAAACTAAAAATGATATAATTATCGAACTGGTTGATATGCTTTATGGTGCTGGGAAAATTGAAGATAGAGATTCGGTGTTGAAGGCTGTTTTTGATCGTGAACAGCAAATGTCAACAGGTTTACAGTTTGGTGTGGCGATGCCACATGGAAGGACTGATACTATTGAGAAAATGGTTGTTGCTATTGGTTTAAAAAAGGATGGAGCGGATTTTGATTCTTTGGATGGGAAAAAGTCCAAAATATTCGTGATGACAGTCTCTTCGGTATTACATGCCGATGAACATATTGAGTTTTTAGGTGCGATAAGTAGTGTGCTTATGCACTCTTCTGCTAGAAAGAGTTTATTGAGGGTGCGTAGTAAAGAAGAGTTGGTAGATATTTTAGTAGGATAAGATTATGACTAGTTTGCATGATAAAAGAATGACTGTTTTTAAAAGGGCTGGATTGTACCTGGTAACATCGGAGGTTATGTCTAACGAGAGGACTACTCGTGAAATTGTAAAGGCGGCTTTGCTTGGTGGAGTTAAGCTGATTCAGCTTCGCGAAAAGAACATGTCTGGTAAGGATTTTTTTGAACTGGCCAAAGATGTTAGAGACATGACAGAGGATGCCGGTGCTTTGTTGATTATAAATGATGGTCTTGATATTGCTATGGGGGTTGGTGCTGATGGTGTTCATCTCGGGCAGGATGATTTCCCAATTGCCGAAGCACGTAAGCTGGCACCTGATATGATTATTGGTGCATCTTGCCATGATGTTGAGGAAGCTATAGTTGCAGAGAATGACGGTGCTTCTTATGTTAATATAGGACCAATTTTTACAACTGGCACAAAAGAGTGGACAAAGGAATATTTAGGTATTGATGGAATAAAGGAAATAGCACCAGTTTTGAAGTCGATTCCATTTACTGTTATGGGCGGAATAAAGATTAAGCATATTCCGGAGTTGTTGGATGCCGGAGCTAGAACAATTGCCCTAGTTACTGCTGTAACGGCGGCTGAAGACCCAGAATTAGCAACAAGAGAACTTTTGAATATAATAATAAATATAGGAAAATAATGAAACGACCATTAATGTTGGCAGGCCAGGGTGCATTATCACAATTCAGATTGGATGCACTGGTAAATGATATGCAGATGAATCATCAGGAACTTAACATTACCGAGATTTCTGCTGAGTATGTTTATTTTATTGAGGTTAGCAAGGATCTTTCAGCAGATGCGGGTGAAAAAGTTTACTCATTACTTGGTGCTGATGGAACCTTTATTTACGATGAAGGTTTCTTTGTTACTCCACGCAAGGGGGCGATTTCTCCCTGGTCATCAAAGGCTACAGATATATTTCATAATTGCGGTTTAAATGATGTCGTTAGGGTTGAGCGAGGTATTTATTATTGTGTTATAAATGATGCAGATGAGTATTTGACGCTTGATGAGCTTGGGGATAGTTTGGGTTTGTTTTATGACCGTATGACTGAGGGTCTTTATATTGATGTCTCTGATATTTTTGTGCATCCTGAACCGCAGCCATATGAAAGTTTTGATATTTTAAATAGTGGTCGTACAGCACTTGAAGAGGCTAACAGATCAATGGGGCTGGCTTTGAGTGATGATGAGATTGATTATCTGTATGAGTCGTATATCAAAATTAACCGTAATCCGACAGATGTAGAATTGCTTATGTTTGGTCAGGTTAATTCAGAGCATTGTCGCCATAAAATATTTAATGCCGATTGGATTATTGATGGTAAGGAAATGGACGAATCCTTGTTCGGTATGATTCGCAATACTCATAAGTTGAATCCAGAAGGGACGCTAGTTGCTTATAAAGACAACTCTGGTGTAATGGAAGGTTTTCCAGATAGCTGGTTTGAGGTGAATTGCGGGGAATATAAGACATACCATTATAATGAAACACAAGTTGATATGATTATGAAAGTTGAAACTCATAATCATCCGACAGCTATTTCGCCATACCCCGGTGCGGCAACAGGTGTTGGCGGTGAAATACGTGATGAGGGGGCAACAGGAATAGGTAGCAAGAGCAAGGCTGGTTTGGCTGGTTTTATGGTTTCTAATCTGCGGGTGCCAGGATTTGAGATGCCGTGGGAAACAGAAATTGCTGAATTGCCGTCACGCCTAGCTCCGGCGTTGGATATTATGACTGAAGGTCCGATTGGTGGTGCTCGTTTTGGTAATGAGTTTGGTCGTCCTCAGCTTTGCGGCTTCTTTAAAACTTTTGAGCAGTCCGTTGCCGGACGTTTTTATGGGTATCATAAACCGATAATGGTTGCGGGAGGTATGGGGAATATTAAGCGGATACATGTTGAAAAGAATAATATTCCGGAAGATTCGTATATTATTCAGATTGGTGGTCCGGCAATGAAAATCGGTATCGGTGGTGGTGCTGCTTCGTCCATGGATACGGGCACTAATTTGGCTGAATTGGATTTTAATTCTGTACAGCGTGATAATGCGGAGATGGAGCGGCGTTGTCAGGATGTTATTAATTCTTGTGTTGGCTTGGATGATAAAAACCCGATTCTTAGTATACATGATATTGGTGCCGGCGGCTTATCTAATGGTTGTCCGGAGCTGGTTGCAGAAACTGGCGGTAAATTTGATTTACGTGCGATTCATAATGAAGATAAGTCGATGAGTCCAATGGAGATTTGGTGTTGCGAAGCACAAGAACGGTATGTGTTGGCTGTGTTGCCGGATAATTTAGACCTGTTTTTATCGTTATGCGAGCGCGAACGTTGCCCGGTTGCGGTCGTCGGGCAGGCTACAGGAGATAAGCATTTATCACTTACAGATGATCATTTTGAAAACAAGCCAATTGATATTGATATTGGTGTTATTCTTGAAAAGCCACCGAAAATGCTTCGGGATGTAAAACATGCAGGTAAAAAGCTGGCAGAGCTTGAGTTGTCTGATGTGTTGGCGGGGGATGCTTTGAAGCGGGTTTTGCAGTTGCCGGCAGTTGCCAACAAGACTTTCTTGATTACTATTGCGGACCGTAGTATTACCGGATTGGTTGCACGTGATCAGATGGTTGGTCCTTATCAGACACCGGTGGCTGATGTGGCGGTTACGGCAACATCTTTTAAAACATATACCGGTGAAGCAATGGCAATGGGGGAACGGTCAAATATTGCTATAATTGATGGTCCGGCATCTGGGCGGATGGCAATAGGAGAAGCTTTAACAAATATTGCGGCATCTTATATAGATAGTATCAAAGGGGTGAAGTTATCTGCCAATTGGATGTGTGCTTGCGGTGAAGATGGTGAAGATGCAGCATTGTTTGATACTGTTAAGGCTGTTGGGATGGAGCTGTGTCCTAAGCTTGGTATTTCTATTCCTGTTGGTAAAGATTCACTTTCGATGCGAACGGTCTGGGAGTCGTCTGATGGTGAGGTTCATAAGATGATTGCACCTCTTAGCTTAGTGGTAACGGCTTTTTCGGCGGTAAGTGATGTCCGAAAAACTGTAACACCGGATTTGGTTAATGATGAAACGTCATCGTTATGGTTGTTTGATCTTGGGCAGGGAAAGCATCGCTTGGGAGGTTCTGCACTTGCACAAGTTTATGAGCAGGTTGGCTGCGAAGCACCTGATCTTGATGATTCCGATTTGTTTGTACGATTTTTTAATGCCGTGCAGGAAATGCTTAGTGTTGAGCTTTTGTCAGCTTATCATGATCGTTCTGATGGTGGCTTGGTTGTTACTTTGAGTGAAATGGCTATAGCCGGTCGGGTAGGGATCGATGTTGAATTATCGGCACCGCATTCGGATTCACTGGCTGCATTATTTGCTGAAGAGTTGGGGGCTGTAGTACAGGTTTCGGCTAATAATATTGAGTCATTCTTAAAGATTATTGAGAAATATGAGCTTAGCGATATTGTTTCCCGTATTGGTAAGACGGTGTCGGCATCGTTAGATATCTCGCCAGCCGTTCGTATAAGTGTTAATAATAATCTTGTGGTGGATTCAACGGTAAGTGAGCTTGATCTCCTTTGGTCTGAGTTGACATATAAGATGCAGGCATTGCGTGATAATCCTGAATGTGCCAAGGCTGAATATGCGGCAAAGGGTGATGTTTATGATCCTGGTATGAATTTTGTCTTGAGTTATAATCCTGATGAAGAAGTGATCTCTTCTGCAAATATTTCACTTACAAAACCGCGGATGGCTATTTTGCGTGAGCAGGGTATAAATGGTCAGTTTGAAATGGCCGGAGCATTTGATCGGGCTGGGTTTGAATCTGTTGATGTGCACATGACGGACTTGCTTAGTGGTCGTCTTGATTTATCCGGCTTTCATGGGTTGGTTGCCTGTGGAGGGTTTTCGTATGGTGATGTTTTGGGGGCTGGCTCCGGTTGGGCAAAGTCAGTATTGTATAATGAAAATCTTAAAGAGATGTTTGTTAGCTTTTTTGAACGTACTGATACTTTTTCTTTGGGAGTTTGTAATGGTTGCCAGATGTTGTCACAGTTACGTGATATTATTCCTGGGGCTGAGGATTGGCCATCTTTGGAGCGTAATATTTCGGAGCAGTTTGAAGCACGTTATGTAACTGTTGAGGTTGCTCAAAGTCCATCAGTATTCTTTGCGGGAATGGCAGGGAGCAGATTGCCTATTGCTGTTGCGCATGGCGAAGGACGTGTGGATTTTAGTAAAAATGGAATATTATCAGTATTGGAAGATAATAATCTTATTGCCATGCGGTATGTGGATAATAATGGAAACAAAACAGAGCGTTATCCATTTAATCCGAATGGTTCTCCTGATGGTATTACAAGTGTAACTTCTTTTGATGGACGTGTAACAATACTTATGCCACACCCCGAACGAGGGTTCCGTGCTGTTCAGCTTTCGTATCGACCTAATGGAATGTTTGAAAAAGAAGATGGTCCTTGGATGCGGATGTTTAGGAACGCAAGAGCGTTTGTTAAGTAAGTTTGTGGGGGGTATCTGGCACGTTGAGTGCAACGGCACAGAGCAGTGTTGTACGGGGGAATAAAACGGTCCTCTGGGCCGTTATTTCACTCCGTGGTTGGCATAAATCTTAAATATATAATTTTAAGCACCTCTTACTTCTTTATATATAGCTTTTGGAATTCGGTGATGAAGTCGCGTATTTTCTGAACGTGATTTACATCGGTAGTTTGTTTACAATTCATTGCCTGAATCATGATGTTGTGTAGAAGTTCTAGTTTTTTTAAATATACTTTATGTGCTTCTTTATTTGCGGCAGGGACAACTTGTATGCGTTGAGTAAGGAAGTATTCTGTTACTATTTCTGTAAGTTTGTCGGCATGATCTTCTTTGGTGTTAACCCAGCGAACAAGCTGGTTTATGTTTTTGCCTTTTATTGCTTCTAGTTTGCGAATACTGAGCATTGCTTTTTCGATTGTGGTTGCATCTTCAAACATGGCTGTAAATCTTGTGTCATCATTGTAGATGCCGCAAGGTACCTGGCAATGTGCATTTACTGTTACAGGTATGATAAGTGCTATTACTAGAGCTATTGCTGTTATCGTTATTTTATTCATGATATATCCTTTTTGTTTTAGTGTTATACGTAAGTGTATTACTTGACTTAATGGTATTATGCATAAAACTGGATTTTTTGCAAGCACCTCGTCAGTTTAAATATTGGTAACAGAGTAGTGCTGTGATACTAACGGAGTTGAATATTGCATGCATGACGATAGGAGTTGCTAGAGAGCCTGTATGTATATATGCAAGAGAGAATGCGGCGGCAATACCGGCTAGTGGTGCAATTGATGGTATATGAAAATGTACTAAGGCAAATAGCAGTGATACCAGAAAAATTGCGGCAATAGGTTTAGTGTTTTTTATGAATATCGGCAGTAGAATGCCACGAAAGCACATTTCTTCTACGATAGGTGCAACTATTACTGCAAGTCCGATTAAATATATTTTTAGCCATAATGGCGTTGTTGGTGAGATAAACATGGTTGCTATATCTTGTTGGTTAATAGGAATATTAAGTGCGGTTAGCACGATGGCTGATAATATGCCGATAATGATTATTATTGGTATTGCCCCTATATAGAAGGACATTCCTATTATTATATCATGTTTAAATCTATTTTTGGTGGCTCCAAAAGCTTGTTTCCAGCCAAAACCACGTATTTTTATTAGGCTAAGAATTGCAATTAACGCTGTACCATGAAATAGAAGGGTTTTAATTAGAATAGTTATAATATTGTCATTTACGAGGTCATCTGTTGTATTGTTAGATATGAATGGCAATATTAAGGTTGCAATAGAAAATAGAGAGGATATCGCAAGTATGATTATTGAGGCATCCTGCCAGGTCCACGGTCTGGTACGAATATATGTTATGCGTGCCTCCCATGTAGCTTTCAGTTCTTTTCGTCTTGTAAAAAAAATAAAGTCAATTGCAAGACCTGAAAAGAATAGTGCAAAGCCTAGCAATAGGACAATATATGTTCCTGGATTTGGCTGAAGTGTTTCTGGCATATTTTAAATTATTTAACCTTCAGAATCAAATGTTTCCTTGATTACATATATCGGCTTATCTTGAGATTCATGGTAAGTGCGTATTTGTATTTCGGCAAGTAGTCCCATACTGATAAATTGCATGCCAAATAGCATTAGCATAAATGGTGTTATAACCCAGAATGGCCGCTTGATAAGTTCTACTATGCCTGCCATAGAGTCCATACCGAAGAGGTTAAACATTAGATGAGCGATTGCCATTCCGACCAACATTAGGAATCCCGGTACGCCAAAGAACATACCGAACTTTCCAAACATTTGAATTGGGTGTGTACTGTAGCGAAGAAGAAATTTTACGGTCATTAAATCCAAAATAACGCGGAATGTACGTGATATGCCATACTTTGATGTGCCGAATTGACGTGCATGGTGTTCGACTGGCACTTCTGCGAGTTCTGCACCCACCCAATTTGCGAGGGCAGGGATAAAACGGTGCATTTCACCATATAAATGTAGGTTGGCAACAACTTCTTTGCGGTATGCTTTTAAAGTACAGCCGTAATCGTGTAGTGCGACACCAGTTGTTTTGCTGATAAGTGCATTGGCCATTATTGAAGGTAGTTTTCTGGAAATGAATGGGTCTTTGCGATATTTGCGCCAGCCGCTGACAACATCGTATCCCTCAGCCATTTTCTTTAAAAGCTTTGGGATGTCTGCCGGATCGTTTTGTAGGTCTGCATCAAGAGTTATGACGATGCTACCTAGAGCATTCTTAAAGCCTGCAGCCATAGCGGCGGTTTGACCGAAGTTACGCCGGAACCTTATTAATCTGAAATTGGGGTAAGTATTGGCACATTCTTTCATCTTTTCCCAGGTGCCATCCTTGCTTCCGTCATCAATCAAAATGATTTCCGAGCTTTCTTCCAGTTTTGAAACTGCTGAATTAAGTTTTTCACATAATAGTGCAACATTTTCTACTTCGTTATAAACTGGAACTACAATTGAAATATCCGGCATAGTAAAATCCTCTTTATTTGTACAAACTGTAAAGTAAGATATACTACCGGCATCATAGTAGAAAGCTAAAAGTTATGATTTTTTTGATTTGGACGGTGTGGACGGTGGACTGACACGGACAGGATTGACTGGATGTGGCTGGGTTTTGCTTTCTCGGAGAGCTGTGCCCTACCAAAACTATAGATATGTCTTTCCGAAACCTTTTCGGATAGGGTCTAATTACAAACATTTTACTTTCCGGAGGTAGGTAAATACTGAAATGTCGTATTAAGAGGTTATGACTGATGATTATTTTAGGTTTATTCTGAGGCACTTGCAAAACTATCTGCGGGCACTTTTTGATTTTATGCGGCATATTCTGCTTTTTCGCAATTTTACAGACCCTACGGGTATGCTCCAATTGTTCAAAAGGCAGAATTT
>CAMZLY010000044.1 GCA_947311825.1 uncultured bacterium | reverse complement strand
GCATATAAATGTTGGTTCTGCCCCTGTTTTGCGTGTTAATGGCTCTATGGAACATTTGGATGTTCCGCCATTGACACCAGAAGATACTGAACGTATGATGAAGAGTATTACCTCTCCCGAACAACAACAAAAGGTAAGGGAAGTTGGTGGCGTTGATTTTGGTTTTGCTTTTGGTGAGTCGGCTCGTTTCCGTGTTAGTGTGCTTAAATCAAAGGGAAATGTAGGTATTGTTCTACGTCTAATTCCGTCTACACTCTTGACGTTGGAACAGCTTGGCTTACCACCGCAGGTTAAGGAGTTGTTGTATAAGCCGCGTGGATTGGTGCTGGTTACCGGTCCGACAGGTTCCGGTAAAACAACGACCTTAGCTAGTATGATTAATATCATTAATCATGAACGTGATTGTCATATTATTACAATTGAAGATCCGGTTGAATATTATCATAAACACAAAAAATGCTTGGTTACACAAAGGGAAATAGGGGTTGATGTTCCTTCATTTAAAGATGCGTTAAGATCTGCACTGCGGCAAGATCCTGATGTTATTCTTGTTGGTGAAATGCGCGATCTGGAAACAATGGAGGCTGCTATTACTGCGGCTGAAACCGGCCATCTTGTTTTTGCCACTTTGCACACAACTGGTGCGGCACAAACAGTTGACAGAATTGTAGATGCATTTCCTACGGATCAGCAGGAACAGGTACGAACTCAGCTTTCTGTTGGTCTTAGGGCGGTTATCTCACAGCTACTGTTAGTTCGAGCAGATAAACCTGGGCGGGTTGCGGCATTTGAGATTATGATTTCGACTCAGTCTATTCAGTCTTTAATTAGAGATAACAAAACTTATCGTATTAGCTCCGATATTCAAACGGGTGCTAAGTACGGCATGATTACATTGGATTCGCATTTGATGGCATTGTATCAGGCTGGAATAATTAGGTATGAAGATTTGATTACAAAATCCCAAGACCCTCAGGCAATTATTCAGAAATTACAAGAACCGGTAAAGAAAGGTAGATAATGGAATCACAAATTATAGATCATCCTTTGTTACATATTCTTAATGAACAAGGTTTACTAGATGAGGATCAGATAGAGGATGTACTTACAGAGTTCCACGAAACGGGCAAGCCAATAAGAGGTATTCTTGTTGATATGGAAATAATTTCTGAAGATGCTCTTCTTGAAATTATGGCTGGCTATATGGGGGCACGGGTTGTTAATTTACCGGCAACGGATATTCCGCCGGATGTTATTCAAGCGGTTCCGGCCAGTGTAGCAAGAATGTATAACACCATTCCGGTTGAGGCTGATAATTCAGCAGTAGTGCTTGCGGTATCTGATTTGATTGACCCGCAAACTATGGACGAACTTATGTTTGTTCTGACCCGTGATGTGTCATTTGTATTGGCGCGTGAAAGTGATATTAATAATTATCTCAATCAGTTTTATGGTGATGATAGTGAAACTGTAAATATGATGCTTTCTGCTCTTGAAACAGAGATTGAGGAAGTTGGCGATTTTGGAGGAGATTATGACGAATCAGTAAAAGGTATGGAAGAGCTTGCTGGTTCTACGCCGGTAGTTAGATTTGTAAACCTTGTTCTCTACCAAGCTGTTAATGACCGTGCATCTGATATCCATTTTGAGCCTTTTGAAAAAGAGTTTAAAATCAGGTATCGTGTTGATGGTGCACTTTACGAAATGAACCCACCGCCACGGCAGTTGGCGGGACCACTTATTTCACGTATAAAAGTTATGGCTGGTCTGAATATTGCCGAACGCCGTCTTCCGCAGGATGGTCGTATTCAAATTGCAATTGGTGGTAGACAAATTGATTTACGTGTTTCGACACTACCGACTCAGTTTGGTGAGAGTGTTGTGTTGCGTGTTCTTGATAGGTCTGTGGTTTCGTTGGAAATTGAAAGCTTGGGTATGCCGGAAGATGTATATCAAAAGTTTTTGCTTGATATTAAGAAGCCTAATGGAATTATTATTATTACTGGACCAACTGGATCCGGTAAAACGACGACACTTTACTCTGGGTTAGGGCGTATTAATACCATTGAAACAAAGATTCTTACGGCTGAAGAACCGGTTGAATATGATGTTGATGGAATTATACAGGTTCCTGTTCATAGTTCGGTTGGAAATTCATTTGCTATGATTCTTCGCGCTTTTCTTCGTCAGGATCCGGATGTGATGATGATTGGTGAAATCCGTGACTTGGAAACGGCCCAGATGGCTGTTCAAGCGGCATTAACCGGACATTTGGTGTTCAGTACTTTGCATACAAATGATGCTGCCGGAGCTGTTACACGTTTGATTGATATGGATGTTGAACCATTTCTTATTTCATCGACATTGGTAGCTGTGGTAGGTCAACGATTGGTGAGAACTATATGTGAGGATTGTAAAACCGCTTATACGCCTGATGATGATATTTTGGCGGGGCTTCAAATTACTCGTGAGTCAATTGGTGATAGGCAGTTCTATTATGGTGCCGGTTGTGAAACTTGTAATGAAACAGGGTATAAAGGTAGACGTGGTATTTATGAATATTTATCGGTTTCTGATCCGATAAAAGAGATGATTAATGAACGCAAGCCAACTTTGGTTATAAGGGATAAGGCCATGGAGCTTGGTATGCGTACCTTGCGTGAAGATGGTCTTCGCAATGTTCTTGATGGATATACAACCGTTGAAGAAATTATGAAGTACACCTAAAAGTAGGGAACAGTGAATAGTGAACAGTGAACAGTGAATAGTGAATAGTGAATAGGGTGGATCTGTCAGGTTAAATATTTTAATAGGAGATTGTAAAATGGAGAAAGTTGTTATTGTGGGAACGGGACCTGCGGGGTTGACTGCGGCTATATATGCGGCTAGAGCCGATTTTAATCCAGTGGTAATTGAGGGTATGCAGCCTGGCGGTCAGTTGACTACTACCACCGATATTGAAAATTATCCCGGGTTTGTTGATGGTATTGATGGTTTTACTTTGATGCAGACGATGAAGGATCAAGCGGTTCGCTTTAATACTAAGTTTATAATGGATGAAGTTGTTTCGACTGACTTTAGTGGTAGACCGTTAAAACTTACTCTTGGCGGTGGTGATGTGATTGAGGCGGAGACGGTTATTATTGCAACTGGTGCTAGTGCAATTTATCTTGATATGGAATCTGTTCGTGAATTGACGGGGCGTGGTGTTAGTGCCTGTGCAACTTGTGATGGAGCTTTTTACCGTGATGTTCCAGTTGCCGTTGTTGGCGGTGGTGATACAGCCGCTGAAGAGGCTTTGTTTCTGGCTCGGATGTCTTCAAAAGTTTATATGATCCATCGGCGTGATAAATTGCGAGCATCGCAGATTATGGCGGATAGAGTTTTGGCAAATGAAAAAATTGAAGTAGTTTGGGATTCTGTAATTGATGAAGTTCTCGATGTTGATAAAAATGAAGTTACTGGTTTACGTTTAAAAAATGTTAAGACTGGCGAAATTTCTGAGCTGGCTGTGACCGGGCTATTTATGGGGATAGGGCATCATCCTAATACTGATGCCTTTGCCGGACAGGTTGAGCTAGATGAGCAGGGCTTTATCGTAGCTTCTAACACAAAAACTAATGTAGCCGGAGTTTTCGCTGCTGGCGACGTTCAAGATCATACATATAAGCAAGCAATTACCGCCGCAGGAACCGGATGTATGGCCGCCCTAGAGGCGATTGGTTATCTGGAGTCTCTTGATTAATGATAGAAACGAATAATTCTTCTGCATATTCAATATATCGACGCCTGCTGGGGTATGTTCGACCATATAAAGTGCGGCTTATAATCGGTATATTGGCCGGTATAGTTGCTGGGGGTTCTCTTTTTGGCTTGTTACAAGCTGTGCCGAGTGTTTTGTCGTTACTTGATTCCCCTCCTGCAGCTATTGAAAAAACGGTAACAGTGCCGCAGCCGGATGTTAATAAATATCAAGGTTATGACCCTAAAATGGTTAAGGCAATGAAGACCGCCGAAAGTCATGGTATTCCGGTTATTCATGAAAATGGAACCGTTACCTGGCAGGTTATATTGATAATGGTTATTGCATTGCCAATATTTGTTATAGCACGCGGTGCGGGTGTCTTTGCTAATCGGTACTTTATGCGATGGGTAGGCTCTAGAATTGTGCGTGACCTTCGTGACCAGCTTTTTGATAATTTGCAAAATCAGTCACTTAAATTCTTTGGTAGTAGTGATGTTGGACAACTAATGAGCCGGTGTACCAATGATACGAATATAGTTGAACAGGTTATTTCTACAACTATAGCTGATGCCGTGCGAGCCCCAATAGAAATTATAGCTGCAATATCTTTTTTGGTGGTGTTTTCGTCTCAACATAATTTGTTACCTCTTGTAGGTGCAATTGGTATTTTTTTTCCGCTTTGCATTGTTCCCATAGTGGTATTAGGAAAATATGTAAGGCGTTATACCAAACATGCGTTAACACGTATTTCTGATCTTGTTTCTAGAATGCATGAGAATTTGACAGGCATTACCGCAGTAAAAGCGTTCCACATGGAAGCCGAAGAAATTTCACGGTTCAAAGCAATGGATGCAAAATATTTTCGTACTATTATCAGGGCATTACGTGCCGAACTGTTGATGAGTCCTTTGGTGGAAGCTGTGGCAATGTTATTGGTGTTAGCGTTTGCAATAGTCTGCGTTATATCCGGCGTTAAATTATCTGATATTTTACCGGTGGCAATGGCTGCGGTAGTTATTTATAAACCGATCAAACAATTAGCCCGTATTAATACCGGTGTACAGAAAGGTGCGGCTGCACTTAGTCGTATTTTTGAACTTGTTGATATGAATGAAGTTGTTGTTGAGGCTGATGCCCCTAAAATTATGGAGTCATTTAGTGATAGCATTGTTTTTAAGGATGTAGATTTTAGATATCAGGAAGATGGACCAGAGGTATTATCTAATATTAATGTGAGTGTTCCTGCAGGTAGTGTGTTGGCGTTGGTTGGCGAGACTGGTTCAGGTAAGAGTACCATGGCTAATCTATTGGCACGTTTTTATGACCCTACTGCAGGTGAAATTATGCTAGATGGAGTTGATCTTAAGGAACTTGAGATCGCATCTTTGCGTAAACTTGTTGGAGTGGTTTCGCAGCAGACAATACTTTTCAACGATACTATTGCATATAATATTGCTTACGGCACAAAAGATGCCACACAAGAGCAGATAGAAACAGCTGCTAAGATGGCAAATGCTCATGAGTTTATTATTGCTGATCCCGATGGATATGATCGTGTTGTCGGTGAAAAAGGATTTGTGCTTAGTGGTGGTGAAAGGCAGAGAATTGCTATTGCACGAGCAATTCTAAAGAATCCACCAATATTAATTTTAGATGAAGCAACCAGTGCACTTGATACTGTTACTGAGCGATTAGTTCAAGAGGCAATCAATAAGCTCATGGAGGGACGAACTGTATTTGCTATTGCACATCGTCTCAGTACAGTTAAACATGCGGATCAAATTTTGTTACTTGATGGTGGCAATATAGTAGAACGTGGTACGCACGATGAGCTTATTGCTAACGGAAAATATTATAAAAAATTATGTGATATGCAAATGGTTAGCAGTGAACAGTGAATAGTGAATAGTGAATAGTGAATAGTGGATGGTGAAATGAAATCTTATAGAAAAGAATTATGGTTTGATGTTAAAAAGCGGCGTGAGTTTATTCATATTACGCCTCAGGTTGAGGCGTGTTTGAAGGAAAGTGGCATTCAGGAGGGGCTTTGTTTGGTGAATGCTATGCATATTACCGCTAGTGTGTTTATTAATGATAACGAATCTGGTTTGCATGCTGATTTTGAGCGCTGGTTAGAAGAGTTGGCTCCTGAAAAGCCGTATAGCAGATATGCCCATAACGGCTTTGAAGATAATGGTGATGCACATTTAAAGCGTACTGTTATGGGACGCGAAGTAGTAGTAGCCGTCACTGATGGCAAGTTGGATTTCGGACCATGGGAAGCTATTTTTTATGGTGAATTTGACGGCAAACGCCGCAAACGACTGCTTATCAAAATTATTGGCGAATAGTAAAATAAGATATGTCCAATCCGTCCGGTCAGACTGATATGTTCGATAAAAAAGATAATGAAAACTTCCGATTTTAATTTTGAATTACCGCCTGAGTTGATTGCTCAGGAGCCGATGGCTGTACGTGATCAATCGCAGATGATGGTTGTTGACCGTAAAGAACAGACTATTGAGCATCGTAAGATTTGTGATATTGGCGAGTACCTCGTTGCCGGAGATTTATTGGTGGTTAATAATACCAAGGTTTTTCCGGCAAGAATTTTTGGACATCGCTCTGATACCGGTGGTAAAGTTGAATTACTGTTGTTGGAACAGGTGGCGATGGATGGTGAGTTTATTACCGAGTGGGATTCATTTTTTAAAGGCTCGTCCGGTGCAGCCGTTGGTATGCCTTTGACTTTGGCTGAAGGGCATGTTGATGGTTGTATTGTAGAGAAGATGGGGGGCGGTCGTATTCGGGTAAAGCTAGAAAGTGCCATTCCGTTGCCGGATGTTTTGGCTAAGTATGGCGCACCGCCGGTACCGCCATATATTAAACGTGGTAGGGATGTAAATGGTGAACGGATTCGCATGGATCGTGAACGGTACCAGACGGTATTTGCAAAAGAAACAGGTGCCGTTGCTGCACCGACAGCTGGCTTGCATTTTACGCCGGGGCTATTGACTGAGCTATCAGAAAAAGGTGTTAATAAAACTGAGCTTACACTCCATGTTGGTCCCGGTACATTTCAGCCGGTAAAGGTTGATGTTGTTGAGGAACATCGTATGGAGGCGGAGCGATATAGAATCGACAAAGATACGGCAGAGGCTGTGTGTAAGACTAAAGCCGATGCCGGACGAATTGTTGCGGTTGGCAGCACATCGGTCAGAACTTTGGAAACGGTTGCTAAAGAGTATGGCGAGATAGTTAAATGTGAAGGACGAAGTGAAATATTTATTTATCCGCCTTATGAGTTTAAGGTTGTAGATGCGATGTTGACGAATTTTCATCTACCTTGTTCAACTCTGCTTATGATGATTAGTGCATTTGCCGGCAAAGAGCTTATTGAGCGTGCATATTCCGAGGCAGTAAAAGAAAAGTACCGTTTTTATAGTTATGGCGATTGTATGTTGATTATTTAGTAAGGAAAATCAAGGTAAATGGGAAGGTAAAGCAGGTTCTCATGCTCCCATTGTTACTATTAAAGATAACAAGGTAACTGTTGAAACTAAACATGGGATGAGTAAAGCACATTATATTGTGCGGCATACGGTTGTTGCTCCGAATGGTAAAGTTTTGGGTGAAAAAACATTTTCGCCATCAGATAATAGCGCTCTCTCGGTATTTGAAATTGATGGGAAATATAAAAAACATTATGCAAATAGTTTTTGCAATAAGCATGATTTTTTGGTAGCATCTTTTGAGAAATAAGGAAGGAATTAATAAAATGGAAATAATATATAAAAAAGAAACCGAGTCCTCGGTAGCTGAAGTTAGTGCTCGCATAGAAGTAGCGGCAAAGAAACAGCAGTTTGGTGTTCTTAATGAAACAGATTTACAAGGAAAAATGAAATCACGAGGTGTAGATTTTTCGCACGAATGCATGATTTTTGATGTGTGTAACCCTAATTATGCTAAGCAAGTATTAGATAAAAATATTGATATTTCTACCGCTTTGCCTTGTCGTATTTCTGTTTATGAAGAAAACGGAAAGACCGTAGTTTCGACCTTGTTGCCATCAAAAGTTATTACTATGTATGGCACTGACGGGCTTGAAACTATTGCGGAAACAGTAGAACAAGCATTAATAGCAATTATTGATGAAGTGACAGCTTAAAGGTGATTATATGAGAAGTATATGTGTTATTGCCGCATGCATTACTGTTATGTTTGCGGTTACTGGTTTTGGTGAATCTGCTGTTGCAAACGGCAAAGCGTCAATTAAGTTTGAGGGAACATCTACATTGCATGATTTTGAAGGGACGGTACAAGCTGTTCCATTTAAAATATCTGTGCGTAAGGATGCTGGTAAGTTATATGCTACTGCTACTGTGAGAGTTGAAATTATGAATATGACAACTGATAATAAGCAGCGCGATAAAAAGATGTACAAGATGTTTAATATCAAAAAGTACACTCAGATTATCGGTTCAATGACAGATGCTCCTTTTCCTGGAGTAGGGAAGACTGCAAAGATTCCTCTCAAACTTGATATGCATGGGATAAAGAAAACTGTTACTGCTACGGTTTCTGAGTGCAAGTTAGATGATAAACAGGCGAGTGGTGTACTGAGATTTACGGTGTCGTTAGAAGATTTCGGCATAAAACCTCCTTCTATCATGGGGATGATACGTGTTGGTAATGATGTGGAAGTTGAATGTGATATAGTCGGAATTCTTGATTCTACTCCAGTGAATGGAATAGAAAAATAATGTCCACATATATTCATCACATAGAAACATTGGTTCCTGATTTTGTTTATACGCAGGATTTTGCACGGGATAAAATGACCAGCTGGTTGCCTGGAAAGAGG
>CAMZLY010000043.1 GCA_947311825.1 uncultured bacterium | reverse complement strand
GCAGGTACATTAGCGGCAACGGTTGGAGCTATTAAAAATATACCATCTGCAATTGCAAATTGGGCAAATGATCCGCAAGCCATTGGCTCAACAGTCGGACAACTTGGGTTGGGACTTGGTGCTGCTAAAATCGCACAGGGAATGAGAACTATAAAAACCGCAGTTGAATACCCACCCAATCGAGGATTTATGCCAGGAGAAGGTAATCCTGCATCACTTCTTAAAGGAACAATAGTTAATAGATATGGCGGAAATGGAGGAAGTTTTTTATCTCCACAAGGAACGCCAGCAGGAGCACGTTCTTTACCGCTTGGGGCAACAAGTAGACCCTTAAATACTTTTGAGGTAATGGCTCCATTTGAAGTTAATGCTGGACGTGCGGCACCCTGGTTTAAGCAACCAGGTGGAGGTATTCAATATGATCTTGGTTCTAGTACAGTTCAGGATTTAATAAATAGTGGAAATTTAAGGCATATACCATGAGATTTAGAAAAAAACCCACAAAAAACTATCGTTCTTTTGATCCGTTAAAGGGGTATCCTGCAGATGATAGATTGTTTTATGAATGTTTGCAATGTGGCGATATTATTCCTTCGATTCCGAAAGATAGTTGTCGCTGTAGCTGTAGAAATATTATGATTGATATTGATTATGGAAGAATTAGTATACAAGACAATAACCAAATAAAACTATTTTCACTTGTTAAATAAGTTGAGATTTATTGGACTAAGCAAATTGGCTTAGGTACCGACAATAGACGTTTAAATAAACAATGATAATTATTAAACAGATAGCGATTACAATACTGACGTTGATTATATCAGCGAGCAGTTCGCTTGCTTTTATTCCTGATAATGTAAGCAATAAGCCTTCTTTGTGTTTTTTGTGCCTTTTTGTGGCTAACTCCAACGGCAACATGACAGAAAAAAGTAATCAGCTTGCCCGCCTGGCTGCGAAGCTGTCGGTGGGTTATCAGCATGATAACATGAACCGCATCACAAATACCCTTTCTTTGCGTTCCTTTCGTTCTTTTGCGGTCAGTTCTTCCTACGATTCAACCGGCAACCGCACCAACATAACATACCCGGGCGGCCTATCAGTCGGCTACCAATACGATGAAGACAACCGTCTTATTCGTGAAAACCTGAGTAATTAATAAGTTCTGTAAGATTTATATGCTTTTTAAGCATATCTGCCAAACGGTCAAATTCAGCAGACTGCACATCTTTATTTACGGTTATAAGTTTTTTTTCTATCCCATTTTGTTGGCAGAGCCAATCCCATAGTTCCTGACGTATTTCATTGCTATCAAAGAAGCCGTGAACATAACATCCAAAAACCATGCCATCTTTTGATATTGCACCTGCATTCTCTTTGGTCGAGACGTTACTACGTTTAGTTATTGTCAATGGTGGTTGCTTGTCAGTCGTTGTTGTTCCTGCATGAATTTCATAACCATGAAATCTAGTATTTGCCGAGATATATGGAATCCCGTCATTAACAACTCCGCTGACCTGTGATAGTTCTTTCTCCATTGATAATGTTGTTTTGACATCCAGTAGTCCTAGACCTTTTGTTTCTCCAGGCGAGCCTTCAACACCATGATTATCAATAACTATTGAACCTAACATTTGGAAACCACCACAAATACCTATAATAGGAATTTTCTTTTCTTTGGCTTTGTGCAATATATCATTCATTCCTGTTGTATATAGCCACTTTAAATCCGAACGAGTATTTTTAGTGCCGGGTATTATTATTAGGTTAGGGGTTCCGAAATCAACGACAGTTTCCACATAACGCACTCTAACTCCATCATCGTTTTCTATAGCAAGAAAATCTGTATAATTGCTGATTCTTGGTAATTTAATAACTACTATATCAAGTAGAGCATCATCAAGTAGAGCATCCTGGTTGCCACGAGGTTGAGCCAATCCCATAGAATCTTCTTCTTCGATCTTTAAATCTTTCAAATATGGCAATACTCCCAGCACAGGTACTCCAGTCATTACTTCTATATCACGAATCCCAGAATCCAATAATGATACATCACCACGAAATTTATTTATGATTATGCCAGCTATTAGGTGTCTATGTTGTTGCGGCATAAGTTCGATAGTACCAAGAATAGTTGCAAACACTCCGCCACGGTCAATATCGGCAATTAGCACAGTTTTTGCATTAGCATAGGCAGCCATATCCATATTTACAAAATCTTCCGCTAGTAAATTTATTTCAGCAGGGCTACCGGCACCTTCAAGAATTATTATATCATTATTACTAGCTAGTCTATCGTATGCTTTATGAGCATTACGTCGCATTTCCGTTTTCATTGCGTAATATTCACGAGCATTAAAATTACCAATAGGCTTACCGTTAACTATTACTTGCGACCCATTTTCTCCTAGAGGCTTGAGTAGCACAGGATTCATATCTGTGTGTGGACGTATTCCTGCGGCACTAGCTTGCGTAACCTGAGCTCTTCCCATTTCACCGCCTTCGGCTGTAACATAGCTATTAAGAGCCATGTTTTGAGCTTTAAAAGGTGCAACTTTTAAGTTTTTGCGTGCCATGAGTCGGCAAAAGCCGGCAGCAACTACACTTTTGCCTGAATCTGATGTTGTCCCTACAATCATAATTGCTGGCGTATGCGGTTTTTTCTTCCGTCCAATCGTTTCAGTTCCTGTAAGTGCCGAAGTAATTGCAGTTATAAGCTTTTCTATTTCATGTTCCGGGCGTACCGCAAGGCGACAGTATTGAGTTCCCAGTCCACGATAGTTGTCACAGTTTCTTATAAGTATGCCATATTGTAGTAGTAGTTTTTGTAATTCTGCTGCTGTTAGGTTTTTCGACAGTTTGACTAACAGAAAGTTTGCATCGGAATCAAAGGCTTTTACGCCGTCTATAGCATTTAGTTTTTTTTGCATTTTCTGCCGCAATGCTAGTACTTGAGTCTGCGTCTTTTCTATATATGATTTATCTTGAAAAAGATGAACTGCTATTTTTTGTGCAAAGGTATTAACAGACCAAGGTAAAGCGTGTGAGGCTATCTGGGAAACAACTTCAGGTTGTGCATACAGCATCCCCAAGCGGAGTCCGGGAATAGCAAAGAATTTTGTTAAAGACTTTATTACAATAAGGTTAGAAGGAATATTTGGTCGTATTAGTGTTTGCTCTTTTACCTTACTGCAAAAGTCTATAAATGATTCATCAGCAACAATGGTACAATCCGGATTATTTATGGCTGCATTTAATAGTATTTCAGGTTCGATATGACTCCCTGTAGGGTTGTTCGGTGTACCTAAGAAAATTAATTCATCAGTTATACTGCTTAATACTTCTTCGGAAATTATAAAATTCTCACTCTCTGTTAATGTGTATTGCCAGTTAACCGGAATATCCAGAGACTTACAGACTTCTTCGTATCCAGCATAGCATGGTGCAATAAGGGCAACAGACTTAGGCTTTACTGTTTGTAATAAGAGTGCAAAAAGGTCAGTAGATCCGTTTCCCACCATGATATGGTCAGTTGGTACATTATGAGCATCTGCTAAGGCTGCACTTGCTGTGCCTGCTGATATTTCTGGATATACGGTTGCTAATGTATGTCCAGCAGAAAGAATTCGTCTTAATGCGACTGGTGGTCCAAGTGGATTAATATTCACACTGAAATCGGACTTTACTTTAGGCCAAGATTGCAGTTTTAGTTTCTTCGCGATGCTGCTTATATCACCACCATGGGGATTATTTATCATCTTGTTAGTACTCCTACAATGCAAATTATTATTATCCATAACCAGCCTGCATTAGTGGTAAGGCGACATGTTTGGATGATATCTAAATAGGTTACTTCTTTATTTCCTGTGCCCAACCACGGTTTATCGACTGTTCCATGTGCGTATATTGTTGGCCCACCTAACTGAATACCTAATGCACCCGCAACAAAGCTTTCGGTATGCCCTGAGTTTGGTGATGCATGCTTTAGTCTATCGTTTAATGCCGTTTTCCAGCCTTGCTTTGTGTTCACCTTGAATATAACGGATGCCGGCAATAAAATTATTAAGGATAACCGTGCAGGGATAAAGTTTAGCACATCATCTGTTAATGCACTTGCCGTACCAAACGTTTTATAACGATCGTTTTTATAACCAACCATGGAATCCAGTGTGTTGACTACTCGGTATAATAGTGCGGCACCAACAGAAATTGCTACAACATTATCTAAGCCTAAAAGGTAGGCGAAGATGCCAACAACTACGAACCAAAAGGTTGGTGCAAGGAAACCATCAACAAACCCTTCGGCTACACTTTCTACGGTGGCTCGTGCTACTCCGCACTCATCGAGTAGGGCACTATCACGTCCTACAATCCCTTGAACTAATTTCCGGGCAAGCGGTAAATCATTATTATGAAGAGCATTTGCAATTGGTTTTGCATGTTTTGCCATGTCGTGAAGAGCTATACATGAATATAAAATAAAAATATCCCATATCATAGCAGTGACTGGGTGCACTATATATAACCCTATATGGATCATAAAAAACAGAATTGTACTTGAAAACGTTGTTGTTAATAGAAGAATTATTCCTCCGCCTATTCCTGACATGTGTAGCCTTCTAAGTAATCGTTCAGTAACTATAATAAGATTACCTATTAGCCGTACTGGGTGTAACCGATAGACAGGATCACCTAGAATGTTATCAGCCAAGAAAGCGCATAGTAAGACTATGACAAACGACATTACACCGTACCTCCTGCAGCACATGCCGCCACGACAAGTACAGCCAGTTCTGTGATTTCATTTACTGTTCCTAGAATATCCCCGGTAATTCCACCTATACGACGACGTGACCATGTTCCAATAGAGAAGGTTAATGCAATGGCAATAACAGGAATAATAAATGTAGTAAGATTTATACCGATAATTAATATTAGAATAATGTACATGATTATTAGGCTGGTGATACTGTTGCGTGGTTGTGCGTGCGTGATGAACTTTGCTCCTGTGCCGCCTTCGGGACGTGCATAGGGCTGTGTACTAGCCAGCAAGACTTGCATGGTACGAGAAATAACAAGCGCCGCAATAATCCAGTGCCACTCTCCGTATTCTACCAGTCTGGTAAGTGCAATCCATTTGCCCAGTATAATTAGAATCATTGCAATACTACCAAAAGCACCTACACATGAATCTTTCATAATATACAATATTTTCTCAGGATTAAAACCTCCCCAAAATCCATCCGCACAATCACTAAGGCCATCAAGATGAAATCCGCGTGTTAACCAGGCACTCAAAGTAATCATAACAAAAGCAGTTATCTCATACCAGCCAGCTGTTGCTAGATTAGTAAGTAGTCCTGCTGAAACAATGAGACTCCCTAATATTAAGCCTACTATAGGAAACCACGACCTACTAGATTCAATATGCTCTGCATCATGCCCGGGACAAGGTAAATTTGTTAGTAATCGAATACTGCTTACTAATCCGCATAATATTTCTTTAGTTGCTGGTTTCATTATTTTCATATATCAATAATTTTCTTGCAGGAGCCTCTTACAAAACTACTAAAACTCAATTCCTTTTCTTGCAGGCACACCATCTTCAAAATAGTGCTTGATAACCTTCATTTCGGTAACAAGATCAGCACGTTCCACAATACGCTTATCAACATTGCGACCGGTAATTATTAGTTCAACATTATCCGGTTTATTATCAATTAACTCTATGAGATCATCTACCTGAATAATGTTGGCACTAACTGCACCATTAGCTTCATCGGCAACAACTATATCATATTCACCTGAAGTAACAACCTCCAGTAGGCGTTCAATGCCATGTTTTGCTATTGATAAATCGTCACTAGAAGGTTGCCCTTTGATAAAACGGCCGTATCCGAATTGTTCAATTGTTGCTTCAGGACACCGCTCTCTTAATAGAGCCATTTCAGAAGAGTCTTTGCCTTTAATGAATTGACCAATAAATACGCGTAAGCCCGCACCAATCGCACGGACAGCTAAACCTGTAGCTGCTGTTGTCTTACCTTTGCCATCGCCGGTGTAAACCTGAACGCATCCTTTCATAAATTCTCCTTAAGTTGTTGTACCCATGCTTTAACTGCTGATGGGTTTGAACCAAAATGTAAATGTATATATGAAGCCCATACGTTTTTATAATGAAGTCCGCGGGGTAGTGTTTTGTTACTGCGAGCAAATTTAGCATTAAAAAATGGTGTAATGCTAGCATCAATATTTTTCACATCAGACCAATGAAATTCGTGTCCACGGACCATTGTTCCTTTTTCGCCAAACAAGCCTGTTTGTGTAACTGTAGCTTCTACATACCCTAAGCGTTTACGCCGTTTTTCCATTATAGTTTCTGCATTAAGAATATTACACATATCCCATACTTGATTATTCTGATCACATAACGACTTGCATAAATACATCAGGCCGCCACATTCTGCATATATATGACCGCCATTATCAGCAAAAGTCTTTATAGATTTACGCATGCTGTTATTGGCATGAAGTTTCTCTGCATATAACTCAGGGTATCCACCACCAATATATAATCCTGCCAGTTTTTGTGGTAACGCAGTATCATGTATAGGAGAAAACTCTACTAGCTCAACTCCACATGAACGAATAACATCTAGGTTATCTTCGTAGTAAAACTGAAATGCTTCATCAACGGCAATGCCGAGACGTATTGTGGGGCTATCTATTATTTGATTTACTGTAGTTGATGGTTTGACCGTGTTACATAGCAATAGTAGTTGATCAATATTTATACATGATTCAATCTCATCAGCAATAATTATGAACCAGTCTTCAGCATGTTCACTTTCTTTTGCTGTGACAAGCCCGAGGTGACGCTCTTCTGAATGCCATTTGTTTGATGTAGGAATTGCACCTAGTAATGGAGGAAGATTTGCGGCTTCTAACGCTTCTCGTAGAATTGTTTTATGACGATCTGATCCTACTCTATTAGCAATAACTCCAGCAATATGTAAATTATTATCAAAGGAAGAAAAGCCATGTACTAATGCAGCAACAGAGCGAGCCATCGCTTTGGCATCGACAACTAAGATGACAGGTATATTTAACAACATAGACACATGCGCAGTGCTACCAGTTATTTCCGTAGATGACGCACCATCAAACAATCCCATGACACCTTCGGCTACAGCAATATCAGCATCGTGGATTGCATGTGCATAAGAATTCTGTACAGCCTCAACTCCCATCATCCATGTATCTAAGTTACGAGATGTTTTACCAGCAGCAAGCGTGTGGTGACCTGGATCGATATAGTCTGGTCCACATTTAAAAGGCTGTACTTTTAGTCCTCGCCGTCTAAGTGCAGCAAGTATTCCAAGAGTAATAGTGGTTTTACCTACACCAGAATGCGTGCCTGCTATGCAGAATGCTGGTATAGTATTTTTTCTAACATCAATATGGTTAGTCATATTTTTTTTCGTAGCCACGACGGGTTACCAACTTTCCGTTAATAATTCGTGTTGATGCACACCCGAAAATAACGGTTGTAAACATATCAACCTCTTCTACGGGTAATTCTGAAATATTACCTATCCAGATCTCTTCACCTGGTCGCCCTGCATTTTTGACAAATCCACAAGCTAAATCAGAACCAGCATTCTTGCTAAATATTTCTATTGCTTGATCTAATAGCTTTTTACGTTTACGACTGCGCGGATTATATAAGACACATGGCATCCCTGAATCGGCAACAGCATTAAGTCTGCGAATGATAGTTTCTTTTTCTGTTAAAAGATCAGATAAACTAATAACAGAAAAATCATTCATTAGAGGAGCACCTAATGAGGCGGCCGCTGTTAGTGCTGCAGTAATTCCAGGAATTACTTCAACCTCAATAGGGGGATCAGATTCAAGACTTAACTCCATTAATAAGCCAGCCATACCATATACACCAGCATCACCAGAACAGATCATCGCAACCACATTGCCTTCTTCAGCCCTTTTGATGGCATCACGGCAACGAGCAACTTCCTGCATCATGCCTGATGAGATGAGCTTTTCTTCTGGTACAAATGATTTTACCTGTTCGCAATATGTTTTATATCCAATAACATAATCTGCTATATCAAGAGCTTGCCTTGCTTGTGGCGTTATTCCTTTGCAATCACCAGAGCCAATGCCAACAGCAATAATACGTCCTCGGTACGCTGGTGTTTTTTCTTTTTGTTGTTTTGTTTTCATTGGTCGTACGGCAACTGAAACAGTAACAGATCCGTTATGGATTTGTTTCGGAACTAATAGTCGTCCGCCACTATGTAGCAATGCTGAAGCTTCCGCTACTGATGGGGTTCCTACGTGCTGTTTAGGCATATTTGATGGAGTTGGAACCGGTATATCTTTTAGTCGCTCTGCATCATAGTAAGTTATAGGTAAGCTTGTGCTATTCACATAAGCAGTCAGATCTTCGTCATTACGCTTGGCTTCAACGCTAGTGAACTCCTTTACTGCCGAGAAAGCTAACGTATTACCTGAGAGTGTTTTCTCTACTGCATTCGCAATTATTTCTTTGGGAGTATGGCGGCGACAACCAATGCCCACAACAAGCTCTTGAGTAGTTAACCTCAACACATGAATATTGTCCGGTACATCAGATATATTGTCATCCAAAACAACCAATGCAACTATCTCACTAGGTATTGAATGGCCTTGCTCAATAATTTGTACAGGAGAATTTTCGCCGTACCAGCGATCAATAGGTTCAATGCTACCTGTAAAGCCAATAGGCTTTTTTTGTAGTAATGCTGAATTTATATGTTTTATAACTTCTGGGTTTTCAATATACCACCCTTGGAGTGCAGCTAACTCATCAAATGCAGGAATACCCTGAACATCAGTTGCCGTTGTGATTACAGGAGCACCACCTGTGAGTCCAGCAATTTGCCGACTTAGGCGGTTTGCTCCTGCGATATGACCACCAACTAAGCTTATGGCATATTGTCCTTGTTCATCACATACGACAACAGCAGGATCAGTAGTTTTGTCTTTTATAAGAGGCATGATCTTACGAACAGCTATTCCTGTTGCCATAACCATAACATGAGCGTCATATTTATTCCATTGTTCAGTTAAAACTTGTTGAAGTTTCTTGGGGTCAAACGAGGTGTCGGTAACATCTGCATATTTTTCAGATAAATAAGCCGTTCCGTTAGTCTCTTTAGCTAAACGTCTTGTCAGGATGCATCCGGCATCTGTTAGTCCATAGAATGCGATACGTCCAAGAAAGGTAATGCCACCAGCTCTATCACGATAGCCGTGAGCGAAATTATGTGCGTATAGACATGATTTTTCGCCAGCACCAGAAAGTGCATCACCAACTAAAATGATAGCCTGTTTGCGAATACCTGCCTTTGTTACTTGTTCTGCAATATCAGCCAAAGTACCTTTTACAATTTTTTCATCATACCAACTAGCACGAGATACGACAGCTACAGGTGTAGTAGGGGCGTAACCACCATCAATTAATTCTTTAACTAATCCATCCATGTCAGCAACACTAAGATACAGACCCATGGTAGCTCCGTGAGAAGCCAACGATGGGATGTCTTGTCCTTTGGGGACAGGCGTGCGTCCGGCACGTCGGGTAAGAATCATTGTTTGCGATGTGCCGGGAAGGGTTAGTTCGCATGCTACCGTGGCGGCAGCGGCAAAAACAGAACTTACTCCAGGAATCACTTCGTACATTACACTATGCTTTTTAAGCTCTTCCATCTGCTCTGCAATAGCACCATACATAGAAGGATCACCCGTATGCAGTCGTAATGGTCTTTTTCCTGCATTATATGCATCAATAAGTGTTTTTGTAGTTTCTTCCAATGTCATCCCGGCACTATCATGAATAGTGCTTTCAGGCTTAGCAAACTGCAGAACTTCAGGGTTTACAAGTGACCCAGCATAGACAATAACATCAGCTACAGCAATAGCGTCACGACTACGGATTGTGAGCAGGTCAACAGCACCAGGGCCTGCACCTGCAAAAATTATGGGATGTTTTTTCATAGTTTAATCTTTCTTAAAAGTGAATATACAAACTGGATTATCTGGTTTCATCATCTGGCTTTTTCCGAGAGGAACTGATCGCCGTACAGAAATTTCAATAGTATTACGCTCAATTTCAGGAAGAACCGTCATCAGAGACGATCTAGTTTCTTCTAGTACAGATGTTGCGACCAGAGTTCCGCCCGGCAGTAATGCTTGATATGCGCGAGTAACAATATCTTTAATTTCATCACCGCCACCACCAATAAATACAATATTTGGTCTAGGCAAGTCATCAATAGTTTTCAAAATCTCGCCTTGAGTAACCTCATATTGAGAGCCCCCAGTATTAAGAGCATTTTGTTTAATATGCTCGCAACGATGTTGTTTGGCTTCAACTGCATAAACTTTTATACCTCTACATAAGCCTGCTGCTTCAACCGAGACCGAACCGCTACCTGCACCAAGATCCCACATGACACCAGGACGTATCTGTAACTTTGATAATACAACAGCTCTTACCTCTGCGTGTGTTATTAGGTTTGCTTCATGTTCATATTTATCATCAGCGATCCCTAATGAAAGAGATGGTATCATAAGGTTTGCTGACTCACCTTCAGGAGGCAGTAAAATAAGCATGGACATACCGCGACAACTTGACTTAGCTAACTCTTTAATTGTTCCACATTGAATCATTTCTTCATTAGTTCCGAGTTTAGCTGCAATGGCGGCTGGACGTAAAGAGCAGTAAGGGTAAGACGTTATCAGCTCTTTTGCTACCGATCCCGGTGTACGTACACTGTCGCAGTAAATGACAGCAATCGGTTTACGTAATATTTCTAAATTAGGTAGTGCGTATGTTCTACCATGCACCGAGAAAAATTCAGCATCCTGCCAAGGAACTTTTAATTGTGCTAGTGCGGACTGAGCGGCGGTAATATTAGGAATAATGCTAATATTATCATTTGACACTTTATCAAGAAAAAGCCGTGCTATACCGAAGAATAGAGCATCACCAGAAGCAAGAACAGCAACATGCTTATCTTTAGCAATATCTATAATATTCGCAACGGTTTCCGATGCATGTGCACCAATAGATATAACTTCACCTTTGAACTGCGGAAACCATGCAGTAAGTCTATCGCCACCAGCAAGTACATCAGCAGAATTCACTGCAACTAGGTGTTCGGGAGTGATATTCTTTTTTCCCAAACCGCAACTAATAATAGTGATGTGTCCATTCATTGTTTAAAAGCCTTTCCTGCAGCAGTAATAAAAGTAGTAATATCATCTTCTGTATGAGCAGCCGAAATAAAACATACTTCAAATTGTGAAGGTTGTAAGTAAAAACCATTACTCAACATGTTATGAAAGAATTTAGCATGTTTAACGGTATTAGATTTCTTTGCATCATCTAAGTTATATACATCATTTTTTTGAAAGAAAATTGTAAACATTCCGCCTTTGGTTGCAATGTTGATATCAACACCTGCTGCATCTGCTTTTTCCTGTACGCCTGACACTAGTTTTTTAGCTAATTTTTCTATACGTTCATAAGGAGAATCTTCAATTAGAATTTTTAATGTGCTCATGCCTGCGGCTATGGCAACAGGGTTACCACTTAATGTGCCGGCCTGATAAACATTGCCTAGAGGTGCAAGGTTCTCCATGATGTCACGGCGTCCACCTACTGCCCCCATCGGCATACCGCCACCAATGATTTTTCCAAGACAAGTTAAGTCTGGCGTCACACCGCAACTATTACCATAGGTAGTAGGGGCTAGACGGAACCCGGAAATAACCTCATCAAAAATAAGCACTGCACCAGAACGATTAGCAGCTTCACGTAATCCCTCGAGAAAACCTTCGTTAGGCATAATTAACCCCATGTTACCAGCTATAGGCTCCACGATAATGGCGGCAAGAGCATCGCCATGTTCGGCGATAATGTTTTCTACTGCAGTAAGGTCGTTATACGGAGCTAATAACACATCTTGCACCGCACTAGCACATACACCAGCAGAAGAGGCTGTGCCGCCAGTTAGCAGACCGCTTCCTGCCGCTACTAGTAAGTAATCTGCATGACCATGGTAACAACCATCAAATTTTAGAATTTTATTACGCCCAGTAACTCCACGAGCCAAACGTAAGGCGGTCATTGTTGCTTCGGTTCCGGAACTGACCAGTCGTACCTGATCCATATATGGAATTTGCCGGCATAATAATTCAGCAAATTCTACCTCACGCTCCGTATTAATACCAAATGTCATACCATGTTCTACTGCGACTTTAACATCTTCTACGACTTGTGGGTGTGCATGCCCTAGAATTAAAGGTCCCCATGATCCACAAAAATCTATAAGCTCACGATCTTCTGCAGTTACAATTTTACTACCTCTACCTTCTTTGACAAAAACGGGAGTTCCGCCAACAGCCTGAAAAGCTCGTACCGGGCTGTTTACCCCGCCAGGTATTACAGCTTGGGCACGGGCAAATAACTCAGTATCAGTTTTACTCTCGTTATGTTTTGCGTTATTCATTATCTATTCCTTATTATAAATTTACACCTGCGTTATCCAGGCATTGCTGAAACCGGTCTAGCCCGAGTTGTTTGTCTCGTGACTGAATTGATACCCAATCGTGTAGTTTTTTAAGAGCAGTACCATTATTAACGGCATTATAGCTTAGGGTTATTCCTTCTTCCATTGATTCAGTAATACCGCTGGCAAGCAGAATTCCAGCGGAATTTAAACAAGTAAAGTCAACACAAGCTTTATGTCCATTACCAGCCAATACGCTAATAAATTGATTGGTGGCATCATCGCTATTATCAAGTGCAGCAATATCTTCATAAACCGCAGTTTCCATTCCCACATCTTCTGGACGGAAATCTGTAATGGTGCAATTACCCATACCAAAAGTCTTGATCATTGTTTGACCAGTAATAGAAATTTCATCCATACCACCGTCATGTTTATCATCTTTTCCATGCACAAGTATAGCACGCTCATATCCGATTTTCTGCATTACATCAGCAACCAGATTTAACATGTTCTCGGAATAAAGTCCACGCAGTGCTATAGTTGGATTTGCAGGGTTTGCTAATGACGCTGCGATGTTAAGTGTTGAACCAAAACGGATCTGACTAAGAATACGTCCTAGTCCATTTGGATGAACCTCTGGACTCATTCCGTTAAAAATACCAATACCTGCAGATTCGATGCTACGTGTTACTGTATCAACATCGCAATCGACATCAATACCAACACTCTCTAATATATCCACCGTTCCGCGTTTTGAAGTTAAAGCTCTGGCACCGTGCCTGGCTAATCTAGCACCGCAGGCTGTGGCCACAATACCTGCTGCACTACTGACGTTAAATGTTTTTAATGAATCCATACCGGTACCAGAGTTTTCGACTAAGGGACTATCGATATTAATTGTAGTGGTTACAGTATCAAACTTAACAATTGCTTCCCACACGCCTGCGATTTCTGCTGCAGTTTCACCTTTTGCTGATAAGGCTGCCAAAAATGCACCTTGATGTAAATCTGGCTGTTGATTCTTAAGAATAGCAGAAAAGCTATTATAAGCCTCTTCTCGGGAAAGATCATTCCCGTTTATTAACTGCTGTATTATTGTGCCAAAAAGTTTTAAATCAGATTCCTGCATAATGTATCTTCCTCTGTTTTTCATTAGGGTAAATTAATATTTTCATGCTCTTACGCTCTCGTACTAAATTAAGAGCTTCCGCCATGTCGGCTAGTAACATACGGTGGGAAATCATATCATCAACTTTGATTTGACCAGTGCTGATATACGTTAAAGCCTCTTTACTGTGACGATATGAACATCCATATGCACCAATGCAAGTTTGTTCATAATAGTGAAGTTGGTTCAAATCTAGTAAGCCTGTTGAAACATCACCCGCTAGTCCAGAAAAAGCAACTAATCTGCCACGAGGTGCCAACGCTTTAAGTGCTTCACTATATGCTTTTGGTGAGCCTACGGCTGGAATAACAACATCGAAACTTGGGTAATCAGGTGCGTGTTCTACGGAATCAGCAATATTTCGACGATTTGCATCTGGCTCAATAATGGTAACCTTAGCACCAATATTTTTTGCCGCTCGCGCAAGAAGTGTTCCCGCCGGGCCAGCACCCCATATACCAACATGATCCTGTTTAGTGACTCTTGCGAGCTCCAGTGCATTTAGACAACATGAGAGAGGCTCAGCAAATACTGCATGCTCAAACGCTACTCCCTCAGGAATCTCAATAATACTTTGTACAGGTGCAGAAACAAATTCAGCAAATCCACCATCACGATGAAACCCCATAATACGCATACTACGACAAAGGTTGCCGGCATCATTTAGGCATTGTTCACACTCACCGCAACTTGTTCCTGGATATACATATACTCTTTTATTAAGCCAGTGAACATCATCGCTATTGCCAACTTTACATACTGTGCCTACAACTTCCTCGGCAGGAATACATGGTAATTCAAGATCACGATGTCCAACTTCAATTATTTTTAAATCGGTACGGCATATCCCGGCAACGGCAACACGAATGAGGACTTCGCCGTTTAATGGTTCAGGCACTGGCACAGAGTCCAAACTAAATGAACCTATTTTCTTAACTACTATAGCTTCCATTGATTTAATCATGTGAACATCTCTTTATATCTATCTGCCCAGTAAGAAATTATGATGTCAGCGCCACTGCGGGCAAGTGCGGCGGTTGATTCTTGCACCATATCACGTAAGTCACCCCAACCACGATCAGCTGTAGCAATCAACATGGAGTATTCGCCGCTAACATTATAAACCGCTAACGGTAAATTTGTAATTTCACTAAGTCTAGCAACTATATCCAAGTAGAATAAGGACGGTTTAACCATAAGAATGTCTGCACCTTCATCTTCGTCTAATACCGATTCCCGCATGGCTTGTTTTAAATTAGAATAGTCTGCCTGATATCCTTTTCTATCGCCATCCTGTGGAGATGACTGTTCTGCATCACGAAAAGGGCCGTACATTGCAGATGCGAACTTTGTAGAATAACTCATCAAAATTGTATTTTGGAAGCCAGCTGAATCAAGCCCATTACGTAAAGCGGCAATCTGTCCATCCATCATTGCACTTGGTGCAACTGCATGAGCTCCGGCATTTGCATGAGATATGGCTACTTTTGTCAATAGAAGGTTGGCTTCATCGTTATCAACTTGCCCGACACCTGAGAGTGGCCCGCAATGACCGTGGCTAGTATATGCACATAAACAAACATCTGTGAAAATCATAAGTTCAGGATAATGTTGAGTCAGGGTTAAAACTGCTTGCTGTACAATTCCATCATCAAATGTAGCTGCAATTCCGTCTGAACTTTTACTGTCTAAATCTGGTAGTCCAAAAATCAGCACGGAGTTTACTCCCTGTGCTAACAGCGTATCAATTGCCTCAGGGAGACGATCAATACTCCAACGGTACTGACCTGGCATAGAATCAATAGGCTCTTTTATGTTAGTTCCTGTTCTAACAAAAATAGGCCATATAAATCTTTCTGGTCCGGGTAATGGGGTTCCCATCATCTGCCTAATTTGTGGAGACTGCCGCAGTCGTCGTAATCTTGTTTGTGGAAATGTTGTCATATTTGTTCCTCTATTCTTCTACTCACTTCTGCTCCTGCAAGAGTGAGGAATGCTCTATTTATATCAGCTTCAGGGCTGACTATAATATTGTTAATATCATGTTTTCTTAGTATCTTGGCAGTGGGTTCACCGATAGTTAAGATTGTTTTATTGGAAATTGCTTTGGTTGTCCATTGCATGATAAATGATTCTACTGCCGATCCACTCGCAAAGAAAACCACATCAAAATCAATAGCTTTATTATAATTTATTGTTTCATTTTTATAAAGAAAATAGTTTATAACGTCCTTGCAGAATGGTTTAATCGTATCTGACAAGTGTGCATGTTTATGATCTGAAGCTACTCTAAGTACTACATCTGTAGAGTTTAAAGTTTCTTTGGCTATATCTAGCAATCCTTTACAGCCGAAATCACTGTTTGGTTCAGCATCAGGCTGAAGCCCTGCATTCCTAAGTTCTTCTGAAGTTGCCGAACCACATGTCATTATCTTTGGTAGTTTACGAAAATCAACTTTATTATTTTTCAGTTTATTAAGCAAAATACGCACAGCGGATGGGGATGTTATTATCAGCCAATCATAATCGTTAAAGCGTGGCAGTTCCTTGGCGTCAATCTCTGATAATCTTATCAAAGGGCGGCATATCGGTTTTCCTCCAAAATCTCTAACGACACTGGCTGTTCGCTCTATTACGGCTTCGCTACAGGTTAACAAAACACGTTTGCCGTTAAGAGCTCCTTGGTTTGTCTTAAATCCTTGTGCCGCACATTCACCTACAATTATTAAGGCAGGTGCATCTGAGTGTTCTTTTCTGATTGAGGATTCAGAATCAACTACTTCGTATAAAGTGCTACGTAGTATTTCTTCGTCATCTTGCCCTGCATTAAATACAACAGCAACGGGAGTTGTTGGTGCTGTGCCATCATCAATAAGCTGTTTTGCCACATTATCAATCACACTTAATGCCATAAAAAATATTATTGGAAGTTTTGCTCTTCCAATGGCTCCTATGTCGGCAATTCCTTCTCCTTGTTTGCGTGGCGTCATTACACAGAACCCACGTGATACACCACGCTTCGTCAATAACATGCCTGTTCCTGTTGTCGCGACGTTAAGACTACTAACTCCAGGTATCACAGAATATGGAAGTTCAAGGTTTTCTAATGCCGAAATCTCTTCAGCGAGCCTACCAAAAGTGCCGGGATCGCCACCTTTTAGGCGTACAATGCGATAACCTTTTCTAGCTTCATCAAGGATTAACTGGGTTATCTTTTCTTGCGGAACTGAGTGCGCCCCTGAGCGTTTGCCTACAGGGATCTTTTTTGCAGTAGCAGGAATATTTTTAAGTAATGCCGGAGCCAGAAGTGAGTCGTACAGACAAACGTCACATTTCTCTAGAGCCTTTATCCCCGCAAGAGTACACATGTCAGCATCGCCTATACCAGCGCCTACAAATGTAACTGATTTAACAAATAGTTTTCTTAATTCTGTTGCTATAGGTGAATTTTCTTTAAATGTTAGGCATAACACTCCTTGGCCCTCGGGAGGTGTCAATGCTGTAAGAGGAATATATTCGTTTATTCTATTTTCTAAATCAAGTCTAACTAATGCAGCTGCAGCCATAATGATCATGTCGTAATTACCTGCATCTAGCTGTGCTATACGTTCCGCAATATTTCCGCGTATATTAAGAATTTGTGCATCGGGAAAACGTGCTATTGAATATTGTTCGCGACGCTCGCTACTAACTCCTACTTTAAAATTTTCCGGCAAATCTTTGATAGTTGTTTTTGGCTGAAGAATAATGACATCACGGCGTTCTTCGACCCATGGTAGCCAAACCCAATCAAGACCATCTGCTATTTTAAGAGGAACATCTTTAGCACTGTGTATTGCAGCATCAATATCTCCGTTTAGAACAGCTTCATCAAGGTCGCGTGTAAAAAAGTTAGCGGAACTTGCACGTAAGTCAGTTGCTTGATCCCTGTCGCCTGGCGAAGAGTAGGGGACTAGCTCACAACTTATACTGGTAACAAGTTCTTCTATTTTGTTTATTGCAGACTGTGCCTGCGTCATAGCCAGTTCGCTACTTCTGGTTCCAACCTTGAAAACTTTCTGTAAGTTTCTCATACATATCCTGATGCTGTTTAACAATAATTTTACTTAATTCAAAAATTTTAGACATATCGGCAACCTCACGCCGATACCAATGTTTTAAACCATCAAGGTCAACTACCTTAGCAACCCCCGATGTTTCATTTATATCAGGGGATACATTACGAGGCATGGCAAGGTCAATAATTGTTGTGTTGCGAGTCTGATCAAAAAAAGGAACATGCCCCATATTAATCACATACCCATCACTTGATGTTGCACAGATAACTATATCTGCACTGCCAATATGCTCTTTCATGGCATTCATATCGCAAACGGTTAGTTGTTTATTATCTTTTGGGGAGATGTCAGGTTTATTATGATGATAGCACCAAGTAACTTTATGTCCGTTATCAAGTAGATGTTCAACAATGCTTTTACCAATTACGCCAGCACCTACTACCATAACTTCAGATTCATTCCAGTTTGTAGATTCGGTTGATAGGTACTGTAAGCATAAATCTTCAATTTCCTGATTATGAATAATAGGTGATGTTACATTACGTATAGCTTTTGATATATGAAGAGATGATGAGAGCCACTGCTGGATCATGCCTGATGCCCAACCCTTATTTACTGCCTCTGTAACCGAAGTTTTTACCTGACCTACAATATGATTTTCTCCCGGTGTCTGTGAAAGTAGCCCTGCGGTAACAACAGAAAGGTGAGAAAAGGCATCATATCCTCGTTTTATATAGAAGTTGCCTTTATCCAGTTTGTCAAAATGCATAATACGCTGTAATATACCTTCGATAGAATGTGAACGACTAACAACAGCAATTAACTCTATACGATTGCAAGTGTTTAGTAATGCAAACTCATGAACACCTAAGACCTGCATAAGCATCTCTGCAACATTTTCAAGTTTTTTACCAGTTAAATGAAATGCTTCTCGTTCATCAATTGACAAATAATTATGACTAGTACCCATTATCATAATTTCAGCATCTTCAACCATCTCAACATGACGATATAAGCTTTCTTTTATCATTTTAGAACGTCTGCATGATTTGCCGCCAGTAGAAACTGCAATGCTGAGATCTCCTTTTTTGAAACTGGCAGGAGTAACAAAATCCCCGTCAATCCACGTCCTATCTATACTGCAAGCATATACGCCGTTTTCTTTACTGCAATCTAATACCGCTTGATTTGTTTCAAGGTTATTTGTTGCGGCAAAAACAAGGAAATTACCGTTGATATCTGCTGCATTAAACTCACGAGCAATATGGGTTATTGTACCTTGATCTACTAGTTTTTGAATATCCTCGTGTAGTTCAGGACTTACTACTGTTACCAATGCATCGCTAGCTAAGAGTAATAATGTTTTTCGTAATGCAATTTTTCCGCCACCAACTACTGTACATCTTTTTCCGTCAGTAAGTAAGCAGGCATGAAACACATTTACTTTTTTATTGAAGGCGTTCATATCAACCACTCCTTACCATCAAAAGCCAGTACTCGTACCGTTATTTCTATATCAGGTATCCAGCTTTTTAAAACTTCTTTTGCGTGATATTGCATTATTTTCAATGCTTTACTCCTGTTGTTTTTGGTCATTCTTGTTAAAAATTCTCGTACACTTTTTGCTTCACTGCAGTAGCTTGCATTTACGGGAGTTAGACCGGACGTCTCTAGTAGTATAGATAAATTATCCATTGATAATGCGACATGATGAGCATGTGTATATTCATGACCTAGTGCATATTTAGCTAACTTTCCCGGCATACAACAAACAATTACATTATTAAAACCAACTGCCTTTGCACAGTCACAAGCTTCTTTGATAAAATCACCTATACGAATAAATGATACTTCCTGTAAGGATGAGTATAGTTCACTAGCTGCTTTATGAGAGCGTCCTCCGGTAACAAATACCGCAGTCTTACACCCTACACGATAAGCTCCTTTTAAAAGAATCTCTATAGTTTTTATATATGCCGCATTAGAGCAGGGGACAACAATACCTGAAGTACCCAAGATAGAAAGACCTCCTTCTACACCTAGCATAGGATTCAAGGTCTTCTTTGCGAGTAACTCACCGTTATCTATGCTTATCTCAGTTAGCCATGTCTCTTTTTTTAGGTTCATCCCCGCGTGTTTCAGATTATTAGAAATCATAGCTTGTGGAGTGGGGGTGATCGCCCATTTTCCAACAGGTATTTCAAGTCCCTCTCTAGTAGATATCCCTACACCTTTGCCAGCACGAAGATATAATGTGCCTTTTCCGCATTCAATTTTGTAGTCTTCTTGAACAGTTTGGTTACCGTTGATGGACATTACGTGAGCCCGAACAATTGCACCGTTGGTGATATCAACATCATCTCCAGCATCTTTTTTTGCCCATGCACGTGCTCCGTTTGCTGTTTTTTCCCAGCCATCAATATTAATTTTTCTGGTTTTGCCATCAGGAAACAGAAGGCTTATTCTTTTGCCGTTTCTTTTACTATGCAAACAACGCCATGCTGCCAGCGTTGTTGCTGCGGCATATGCACCTGTTGTAAAGCCGGTTCTAAGAGCCATTATACTGCTACCTTTAATTAATATTTATTGTTTTTCAAGCATACCATGTAGCGTGGCTACAGCTAAGGGACTGCCACCGCGACGTCCTTTTAATACCACTTGTGGAATATCTGTTTCCATGATCATCTCTTTAGACTCAAGGACATGAACAAATCCTACAGGCATCCCTATAACTAATGCAGGCTTTATATTTTCCTCCATAATCATTCGTGCAAGTCCCGCAAGTGCCATGGGGGCATTTCCTATAAGAACGATTGCTCCATTAAGTATAGGACGAGCTTTTTCTAGAGCAGCAAGAGCTCTAGTTGTTCTATTTTCTTTTGCCTTTGCGGCTACATCCTCGTCAGCAATATAGCAGTTTATGGAGTCTCTCGTATATCCTGTGCCACGTGAGTTAAGGCGCGGGATAGAAATTCCGCTACGTATCATGTTGGAATCACTATAGACTATTGCACCATCAGCAACAGCTTTACGAGCCGCTGTAATAGGATTGTTTCCAAAGTATATATTATCTGCTATGGAAAAATCTGCCGTTGTATGAATAAGTCGCCGAACAACGGGCCACTCATCTGAAGAAAAACTATTTTCTGCAACTTCAGCTTCTATTTGTCTAAAGCTTTCGCATTCAACTTCTATTCCTGTCATGTCCCAATTTATCTTCAAAATGCGTCTCCTAAGTATGATGCGATTGTTTAAACAGTAGTAAAGCAGTCTTATTTACATATTGCAAGTAGTATTTGCTATATAAATAAAAGGTTTTTTAATACAATAACATGTAACTTCTCAAAAAATATAGGTTTGTGGTTATGCCACCACTGGGGCAAGCCCAGTGGTGACGTTATGTAAATTTACTAACAATTAATTATTAAGTTTATCCATAGCTGTTTCAAGATGCTCAATCCAAATTGATGCTATTGAATCATATTCAGCAGATCCTTTTAAAACAGCCACACAGGTGATTCCATTCTTTTCTAAAACCGATTTCCAGGAGCCATCGTCATCGCTAGCCATATCATTTTTAGCGTGATCACCAGCAACTGACATAAAAGGTATTAGGTATGTTTTTTTAACTTTTGCAGCTTTACATTGCTCAACAACAGTTTCAAGAGTTGGATGACCTTCGACAGTACCTACAAATGCAAGTGGATCTAACTCTTTAAACACTTTTGCTGCTGCGATATATGCGAGGTCTGAATAGTGATGTTCATTACCATGTCCCATAAGAACTACAGCCTCATCATTTTTACGCTCCTTTGGAACTTCATTTAACATTTCTTTTGCTACACGTAATAAGTCTGCGTATGAATTTAGCAATGGTGCACCTAGTTCAATTTTGTCAAATGCTTCTGGTCCAACCTTAAATTTGGCTACTATCTCTTTTAGTTCATCGTACTCTGCACCACCAATAGTATGTAGTGACTGTACCGCTATAGAGGTAAAACCATCATCATACATTTTAGAAAGTGCAACAGTAGGCGAGTCTATCATGACACCACTTTTTGCTAATTTACGGCGAATAATTCCTGAAGTAAAAGCCCAACGTATTTCAGTATCCTTAAACTTCTTATGAGCTAACCGTTCAATATTTTCAAACGAAACTTTAGCTTCTTTATCACTTGTTCCAAATGATACTAATAATATTCCTGTTTTCATTGCTTTTTTTTCTCCATGCCCCACAGCTATTGTAGGTCCACATAGTGATGCTACTATAATAAGACTTGCTAATGTTATTGCTTTTTTCATTATTCCCCCCTTTTTTTAATACTACAGCCTCACATAAGAAGCTCGTTTGTTATTCCTGGGAGGTGCTAGCAGATAGTTCTGCAAGAACCTCTGAGGTATTATTTTTAATCTTACTGCTTAATATTATTCCTTTCTATTTGACAGGATGGGCAATAAAAAAGCCCCCAATGTTTCCTTTGCAGGTTTATTGAAGGCTATGCTCATACTGTATGTTTCCTTTACTGCGAAGGAGAGAGAAATCCGTTATTTATCTCTCAGTTTTAGTCTATGACATTGTGTCTGGCTTTTCGGCAATTACATCCGATTACAGTGGCGCGACCGCGTTCGATTCTCACGAACTTCCAATGCGTCATATACTTTTATTTCTCAAAGAACTGGCAAGACAGTATCATATGTTATTAGCATGTCAAATTTTTTCTTCGGTATTGAGAATGAATGTCGCATTTCAATGGATCGTAGTAGAATATATATTTCGCTTAAAGGACAATTATGGTGATGATAATTGCTACTATCGTGAATAATAGTCGCATACCTGATGATAGTAACACGATGGTCAGTCCATCTTTTGTGGGGAATACGCCAACTGCAGCAGGAATACTGTGTTTTGTAGCACGAATAGGGATAGTTATTGCATAACCAATAAGAAAGGTAAGAAAAACTTGTCCTGTAGTTAATGTTTGACTTTTCAAAAGCCCGGATGCCACCGATGCAGCTGTTACAATATTAGTCATGTGTCCAACTAATACCGCTATTGATGCTGGTGGCAATATACTTGTTAATGCATCAGGTAGTTTGTTGGCTAGCTTAGCAAATACGCCAAAGTAATCTAAATAAGAAATAAATATATATAAAGGCACTGTGATGAGAAGAATGCGTTTAAGCACACGGCGGACGTGTTTATACGCTTTACGTGCGGCCACATTAAAGGGAAGAACAGTTTCTATCAGCTCGTTTTTGCTGTTGCCGGACTGTGTAGTTGTAATAAAAAAACGTCCTATTAATAAAGCGGTAAGAGTGCAGCTTAGCCCCACTATCAACTGAAACAGTACATAAGCAAATCCTGCATAGCCTGCAAGCGGAATAATAGCAAAAGCAAGTACTCTTATATGAGACAATGTATTTGGTAAAGTGTTTGCGAGTGCACTAATAATCATTTCATTTCGAGTAATAATCTGCTGATCGAATGCTCCAGCAAGAATACCGTTTGCTGCTCGCGGAGAAGCAAATGCAGTAATAAAAGCTGAACAACACTGCGAAGGTAGTCTGCCGATTCGGCGAAAAGGAGTGGCTAGAAATGATAACTTCCGTAACCAACCCAATGAATTTAATAGACTCCCTATAAACACACCAATTGATACATATATTAATATACGTAGTACACCTGGAATAATTTTATCTAACCATATATCCATTTTTTATATCCATTTATATCAAATGTGTTGCAAGTGCCTCATTACGACTTACTATTCTTTCTAGCTATCATGAGCGAAAGATATTCATTATCTCTCGCTTGGATTTCACTTATATCGTCAGTGATCATCTGCTCAGATAAGCCCATGCGTTCAGCATAAACTATATCTGCATCCATATTATTACGTTTAAGAGACTCTAAAATAGCATCTTTATGTTGATATGTTTTAAGAAAAACTGCGGTATCGGCTGCTTCTAAAATCTGATCGGTAACCACCTCGCTAGTCCAAGCAGGAACCACGGCAAGAATCTGTTTGTCTTCTACCATGGCTTTGTTCTGACTTGCAGCAACAGCCTGAAAAGAAGTTATCCCTGGTACTGTTTCAACCGTTAGTTTTTTTAGTTTTGCAGTGATTTTACGTAGCACATAAGTATAAGTACTGAAAAGTAACGGATCGCCAATTGTGACAAAGGCACAGCTTTTGCCTTGTTTAAGTTTTTCAATAATAAGATCAGCATTTTCCTGCCAACAAACTTCACGATCAGACATTTTCTTCGCCATGCTAAACATAAGCGGAACTCGTTCTCCAGTGCATCCACTAACCGAGTCCACTAAACCACCAGAAATACTATTCTTTGTATTGACTCCTACCACGCTAAATATAACATCAACATCACGAAGAACCTCAACTGTACGTAGAGTTAACAATTTGGGGTCACCTGGACCGACTCCCACGCCGTACAACTTTCCTAACTTAATTGGATTGTTTTCCATTATATAATTCCTTATGTATTTTTAATACAGCCTCAGCTACTCTTGGACCAGGGCGGCTTATTAATTTCTCATCTATTTTTAAAACCCTACCTTTTTGTACACATGGTAATGAACCAATAACTTGATGTTCTTGCGGTGGTAATGGATTACGGTTCATTACACCATGTTGCTGAATATATAAATCAGGTTTAGCTACGATCAAATCTTCAATATCTACATTAATTACTGAACCCGGGAGTGTGAAAACTGGTATTCCGCCAGCACGTCGTATTATATCGTAAGCTATAGAGTCTTTACCGCATGTTAATAATGATGGGGCATTGCGTACTTCAAGAAATACAATAGGTCGCTCGGACTCAGGTACAGAAGCCACAACTTTATCTACAGATTCTAGTAAGGATTTCGCATGTTTAACGATCAGGTTTGCTCTATTTTCCGATTTAGTTAGTTGTCCGAGTTTTTTTATGAATTTCAAAGTATCATCCACGGTATGGGGGTACTCAGCAACAATAAGTATATCAGTATTGGCTAATTTATTACGTATAGTTTCTACAAGTTGTGGTCGTCTTGAAGACAAAAGAATTATATCAGGATGAGTAGCAATAATAGCCTCAATATCAGGTTTCATGTGCGAACCAATAGACGGGATTTGTAGTTTTTTTGCCTCAGCACGGTTTGCCGCTACTATGTGGTCTTTTACGCCGATAGCTATAAGGGTTTCTGTAAATGCGGCATACCCAGACACAATACGGTGTGCAGTAAAGTTAACCTTATTTCTTGTTTTGGTAACATTATGTTTAGCAAGAAACCATGATGAACTTACGGCTAATAGTAATGAAGCCAAAATAATTATATTTGTTCTATGTGATTGGCTAATCATGAAAGGTGGCTCTCCACAAAAAACGGGTCTTTATGTATTTTTATACTGCCTGGTTTAGTTTTATAAACATTGGAAATAATTTCTGTAGTTATCAGCTCTTGAGTGGTAGCAGGACCTATTAGTTTTCCATCTGAAATAAATGCGATTTTATCGCAGAACGCTATAGCGGTATTCAAATCATGAACTACGCTTATAACCGTAAGACCTTTAGCGGCACGCTGTTTGATAATAGAAAGAATAGTCGTTGTATGATTTATATCAAGATTAGATGTTGCCTCATCCAACAACAAAGTTTCTGTTTTTTGAGCTAATGCTCTTGCAACAAACGTTAGTTGAGCCTCGCCACCACTTAGTTCTGTTATTGGTCTTTCTGCCAGATGTTGCAAGCCGCAATCGCATAATGCTTGATCAACAATTTCTATATCTTTTTTAGCTAGTGAACTCATGATGGAGTGGTGGGGGCGACGCCCCATGGTGACAATTTGCCTAACAGTAAACCCAAAAATAGCTTTAGGATTCTGAGGAACTGTTGCAATATTTCTGGCTATTTGCCGAACCGTCATGTCGGATATATTATTATTTTCAATTGAAATATCACCGGACTTAAGCTGCAGTTGTCCGTTTAAAACCCTAAGCATGGTGCTTTTTCCTGCACCATTTGGACCAAGTAGTCCAAAAATTGCACCTTTATCAACCTGAAAGCTAATCTGATCAAGAATAGGGATTGCACCATAACTAAAGCTAATATCATTTACTGATAACTTCATATTCCACTACCTCCAGATGATTGGCGGCGGGTAAGGAGAAAACAGAAGAACGGGCCTCCCAGTAATGAAGTAATTACACCTACAGGAATTTCACCATTATACGATAATGCCCTTGCTAATGTGTCGGCAGCAAGTAACAACACTGCACCTGCTAATGCTGATATCAGCAATAGTCGTCGATGTGACGGCCCGAGAATCATACGCATAGCGTGTGGAACGACAAGACCAACAAAGCCGATTATCCCACTAACAGAAACCGCCGCAGCAGCAGTCATAGCGGCAAAGAATATTAATAAGCGTCGTGTTGCAACAACATCAACTCCCAAACTATGTGCATGATCATCACCAAGGCAAATGTAATCAAGATCACGGGCACATATAGCCATACCTACAACACCAATGATAAGATATGGGATAAATAGCCGTACTTCCAGCCACCCACGACTAGAAAGGCTACCCATAATCCAAAAGACAATTGAACTAAGCGACTCTCCAGAAAGACTCTTTATAAGACTTAGTGCCGCTGAAAAAATTGAACCAATCACAATACCGGCAAGAATTAGCGTACGGGGCTGAAGTCCGCCGTTTCTGCCACTAAGTAGCATAACCGAAAGCAGAGCCAAAGCAGCCCCCAACAAACCGGCAAAAGGCAAAAGCCAGGTTGATAAACCTGCCAAAATAGCCAAGCTTGCCCCAAAAGCAGCTCCAGATGATATTCCTAAAGTAAAAGGTCCGGCAAGCGGGTTTGTTAGTAACCCCTGAAACACAACGCCAGCGGTCGCTAATGCGGCTCCCACCAACATGGCCAACAAAATACGAGGAAATCGAATGTTTACAATCACGAGATTTGTCATGCTACTTGCGTTGCCACATAGAGAGTAGAATACATCTTTAAGTCCTAAATGTGCGGAACCAGTAATAAATGCTATAGGTATAATGATGAGCAAGGCCATTAATAACAAAAGGAGAACAATTCTCGTGCGTTGCTTTTCCGTTCGGTCATGAATGTTATTTATCGCTATTTTCACCTATATATTCCATATCTTTTATTTGTGGTTTAAATTAAAAGCTTTTTACTCATGTTTTAAGCTTTATCATTTATCATAATATAAAAGGCTTTGACTATTATTTATTTTGTTTTTGACAAAGATTTTTTCTTTTGTCATTTATTTCTTGGCAAAAGCCAGGTGATTGTGGCATATTTTACGGCTATGCAAACACAAATTTTACCTTCATTGTTGGCTGCGGATTTTGGAAATCTGGCAGAGGAGTCTAAACGGGCAGAATATGCCGGTGCAGATGCATTACATCTTGATATTATGGATGGGCATTTTGTACCAAACATAAGCTTTGGTCCAGATGTGGTTAGTATGGCAAAAAAAACCGTTAAAATCCCCTTAAACGTACATTTAATGCTTTCAAGACCTGATTTATACCTTCCTGCTTTTGCTGATGCCGGATCAGATACTATTCTTATTCATGCTGAAGCTGAATGTGATGTTGAAGCCGAATTAATCAGAATAAAAGAAGAATTTGGGATACGAGCCGGTATCACCATAAATCCGGGAACAGCTCCTGAAATTATATTTCCGGTATTAAAACTTGTTGATGAAATTTTATGTATGTCCGTTAATCCAGGCTATGGCGGGCAAAGCTTTATGCCGAATGTATTGCCTAAGTTAACAATTCTACGGCAAGAATTAAAAAAACAGAGTATATCTTCTGTCGATATTATGGTTGATGGCGGAATCAATAATAAGACGGCACTCGAATGTGCGAAAGCCGGTGCCAATATGTTCGTTGCCGGAACATGGCTGTTTGGTGCTGATGATATGTCGGCAAGAATAACAGAAATGCGTGATACAACCTCAAACCTTTAATTTCTACACCTATATAAATTATGCAACTTACCAACATACGCAACTTTTGTATTATTGCTCATATTGACCATGGCAAATCAACACTTGCCGATCGTATGATGCAAAATGCAAATATTATTGACGACAGAAAATTCCGCGATCAGCTACTAGATGACATGGATCTTGAACGTGAACGCGGTATCACAATTAAGTCCCATCCCGTTACCATGAATTACACTGCAAAAGATGGCAAGGAATACGAATTCAATCTTATTGATACCCCAGGACATGTTGATTTTAGTTACGAAGTCTCTAGGAGTATGGCCGCATGCGAAGGTGCTTTACTCGTCGTTGATGCTGCTCAAGGAGTAGAAGCACAGACGGTGGCTAATGTCTATATGGCAATGGAGCATGATTTGGAAATAATACCGGTCATAAATAAAATTGACCTCCCAAGTGCCGACGTAGAAGAAGTCTGCCGACAAATTGAAGATATTCTGGCAATTAACACTGATGATGCACTTTTAATTAGTTCAAAAACTGGCATTGGTATTGATACGGTTATGGAAGCCGTTGCCGAACGATTACCGCCACCCAAACCAGAAAAGTTCCCAGAATATACCAGAGCATTAGTATTTGACTCTGTCTATGATGCATTTCGTGGCGTTGTCACATATATTCGCGTGATGGATGGAAAGCTTGAACCGCATCAACGAGTAAGGTTTATGGGTAGTGATGCAGAAACACTGGTTAAGGAAGTAGGAATATTTGCACCTGAACCGAAGGCAACGAAAAGTCTGCAAGCAGGACAGGTTGGATATATTATTGGAACATTAAAGAATCCATCTGATATTATTGTAGGTGATACAGTGACTATTTCCGGTAAATCAGAAGTGACTCCACTAGAGGGATTCAAAGAAGTTCATTCTATGGTTTTCTGTGGACTATATCCTGTTAATGCTGATGATTATGAAAAATTCCGGCAGAGCATGGACAAACTGAAACTTAATGATGCATCATTTAATTATCATCCTGATAGTTCTGTGGCATTGGGTTTTGGCTTCCGTTGCGGCTTTCTCGGATTGTTGCACATGGAAATTATTCAAGAGCGTCTATTGCGTGAATATGACATGGACATAATTAGCACACAGCCTTCTGTTGTTTATCGGATTCACATGCGAGACGGAACTGTTACTGATATTGATAACCCAACACATTTGCCTGACCAGACTTTAATTGACAAAATTGAAGAACCACTAATTAAAGCCACTATTATCTGTAAAAATGATAATATTGGTGAAGTTATGAAGCTGGTTATGGACAGACGAGGAGAAGTGACCAAAACTGAATCAATGGACGCTACTCGTGTTATGCTCACAGCTATAATTCCACTTAATGAAATCTTAACAGATTTTCATGATAATTTAAAAAGTATCAGTCGCGGATATGCTTCAATGGATTACGAGTATGAAGGCTATCAAGTTAGCGATATTGTAAAAATGGATATTCTACTTAACGGTGAACCGGTAGATGCTTTCTCCACGTTAGTCCACAGCACAAAAGCAGTTCATCGCGGAAGGCAGATATGCAAAGCATTAAAAGATGCCATACCACCACATCAATTTAACGTTCCCATTCAGGCAACATTAAACAGTAAAGTTATTGCCCGAGAAACCATACGGCAATTCCGAAAAGATGTTACAGCAAAATTATATGGTGGTGATGTCTCACGTAAAAGAAAGCTTCTTGACAAACAGAAAAAAGGCAAAAAACGAATGAAACAATTCGGCAAAGTGACAGTACCGCAAAAAGCATTTGTATCCGTATTAAAATCATAGTAACTACCTATCTACGAGAGGTAAGTAGCATAGAATAAAATCACCTCTCGGAGATAGGTGACTACATCAGTAACAGGAGTATAAGGTGAACTATTTTAAAAAACGAAAAATAAAAAAAGATGCAAAGAATATTATTCGCCACGCAGATCATTTCAAGAATATGCGTGAAGACCTCATGTCAGAAAAAGAATTGAAAGAATTAGATGATGTTAAACAGCAACTTAAAGACCAACTAAAATCAGGTGATATGGATGCAGTAGAAAGGGCAGGGGACGCTCTAGCTGAGAAAATATCCTTCTTATTCCCCCCAAAATCATTTCCAGCTATTCGTGAAAATATTGAGGTGATAGTTGTTGCTATTGCTGTTGCCATGGCATTTAGAACATACTTCTTGCAGCCATTCAAAATTCCTACCGGCTCAATGCAACCGACTCTTTACGGTATCGTTTCCGAAACTGTAGATAAACCAACCATTATGGATAAAGTGCCGTTAAATGCTTTAAAATGGATTGTTACAGGACGGCTTTATCATGAACTTAAAATCAAGACCGGTGGTACGCTTGGTATATTACGTCAACCTAGTGGTATGCCGTACATTAATCCTAGTTATCCGGGCGATATGTATTTAACAGTTGCTGGACATAAATATCGTATACCACAAACAGCCCCCATCAAATATAAACTTGGTGAATATTTACCGGCAGGCACTATATTATGGTCCGGCGAACGAAAAGCCGGTGACCATATATTTGTTGATAAAGTTAGCTGGAATTTCCGTAAGCCCAAACGTGGAGAAATCATGGTATTTACAACAGATGGGATAAAAGATTTGGCATCACACCTTGGCAAAGACAGAAAAGGTAAAACAGTTAATACTCATTACATCAAAAGAATGTGCGGAACGCCAGGGGACAAAATTTCCATTATCCCACCAAAACTATTTATCGACGGGCAAGAGGTTATGAAGCCGGAAGGATTCAGAAAAGAGATTGAACAACGCCCGGGCTATGCCGGATATCAGTTGGCACCTAATGGAAAACACCTTACTTCACCGTCAGATTTTGTACAGTTAAAGGCCGATGAATATTGGGCAATGGGAGACAACACCATGAACAGCCTTGACAGTCGCTATTGGGGGCCCGTCCCAAAAAAGAATCTAGTAGGTCCGGCAGCCGTTGTCTATTGGCCATTCTCCAAACGCTGGGGAAGAGCGAAATAAACGATGATTTTGATCGTTAAGTTTCGAAAAATAAATAAGAAAATTAAAAACTATAAAAACTCATTGATTAGAAGTGATAAAATGCTACTTTACTTGCAACAACACCCGCCAAGCCTATGCCCTTTTGGGCAGCTCAAATCGGCGGGTTACTCTTTTTAGGGGGGATCATGAGCTACGATAAGCCACCAAGAAGCCTACTAAAACAAAAGATATGATTTAGAGGTGCTTGCAAAACTACTTGTGCGAGGCAATTCTTTGTATTCTAGGCGAGCAGATTCTGCCTTTTGAGCAATTAGAGCATACCCGTAGGGTCTGTAAAATTGCGAAAAAGCGGAATATGCCGCATAAAATCAAAAAGTGCCCGCAGATAGTTTTGCAAGTGCCTCATACTAACTGAGATTAATTCCCGGCAAATGGATCAATATCCATTATTTCAACTTGGGCATTCTTTTTTAAAGATAAAATCCACTCTTTATGAATTCGCTGCCCTTGTTTATTGCGTAACTTCTTTTCTATGTCTTCCCTAGCATCAGAAAATGATTCGACGGAACCAGGCTTAAGAGCAAAAATTTTTGCTATATATATACTCTCATCCGTTTTTATAACATCACTAATATCACCCTCTTTAAGGTCTTTTATAGCTTTTGCCAACTCAGGTCTAAGATCTTCCGGTGATAACCAGCCCCAATCTCCGCCACGGGAAGCTTTATCATCTTCCGAGTTTTCTTTAGCAACTTTATAAAAATCTTCTCCAAGCTTAAGACGTGCACGCAGGATAGTTGCTTTTTTCATCCCAGATTCTTCATCATCCTCTGCCGATACTTTTATAACTATCATCTGCAGTCGTACCATGCTTGGTTTCGTATAATCTGCTAAATGTAAATCATAATAATTCTGAACATCCACCGCTGAAATTTTTATCCTATCAGTCACATTGGCCTGCCGCATAGATGACGTAATAATTTGGTTACGTATACTAGTTTTCCATTTCTCATACGTCAAATTATCATCTGCTAAAGCACGCATCATTGCCGTACGATCATCTTTAAATATATTATGCAAGATCTCATTTATACGATTGTCAACAACCCATTCAGGAATTTGTCCCTTTTGCGCCTTATAAGCATCTATAATCAATTTATTCTCAATCAGGTTATCTAACGATTTCTCAAAAATCTTTCTAGTTTCTCTGCGTAATTCTTCGCCTTTATATTTCACCATCAACTGACGCTGCAAAGGCTGCACCCGCAACATTACATCACCAATAGTGATAAAATGTTCATTAACTTTTGCAATGAGACCATCCAGCAATATCTTTCTTTCCGCCATAGCATTTACTGTAAGAAATACTAATAATACTATATATGCAAAACAATGTATTTTCTTCATTTAATCTCCATTAACTTAATAATGGAGACTAACAACTTATATCTTTAAACATCAAGAGAAATATCAAATACAATTCGGTTAAACCATTATAAAACCTCTAAAAAAGCCTTAAACTGCAAAAAAAGACACTTTTTACTATTTTTTGCTTTTAAATTACTTAAAAAACCATATTCTAGACCCCTTTTAAGAAGTGAACCGTTTAATAACATTAGTAAGGAGAAAATTATGCCTAAAGGATTCAGTGTAGATTTATCAGGAAAAGTAGCCCTCGTAACTGGCGGCGGCGGAGTATTATGTGGTTATATGGCTCGTGCGCTTGCTGCAAACGGTGCAGCAATTGCAGTAGCAGACCTACGCAAAGAAGCGGCAACTGGTGTTGCTAATGAAATTATTGATGCCGGCGGAAAGGCCATGGCTGTTGAATGCAATGTTCTCGACCGTGCTAGTATTGAAGCTGCCGCTGTAGAAGTTGAAAAAGAACTAGGTGCCGTAGATATTCTTATCAATGGTGCTGGTGGTAATCACCCAAAAGGAACAACTTCTATGGAATTCCTGACATCAGAAATTATGGCAGCTAATGATCCCGAAGCAACAACATTCTTCGATCTTGATCCTAAAGGCATTGAATTTGTATTTAACCTTAACTTCCTCGGTTCCCTATTACCCTCACAAGTATTCGCAAAAGGCATGGCAGAGCGTAAAAACGGTGTTATCATCAATATTTCATCAATGAACGCCTTCACGCCACTAACCAAAATCCCAGCTTATAGCGGAGCTAAAGCTGCAGTAAGCAACTTCACACAATGGTTAGCTGTTCACATGTCGAAAGTTGGTATCCGCGTAAACGCTATCGCACCGGGCTTCTTCCTGACAGACCAAAACCGAGCACTCCTAACACAAGAAGACGGCTCACTTACACCACGCGGCAATACAATTGTATCACAGACACCAATGGAAAAATTTGGCGACCCGTCCGATCTCGAAGGTGCATTACTATGGCTGGCATCAGATGCCGCATCCGGCTTTGTGACCGGCACAGTAATCCCCATTGACGGTGGCTTCTCAGCTTTCAGCGGAGTGTAATTTAAACAGATCAGTCAGATTATTCAGTTCTGACAGATCAAACAAAACTAACAAAACAATAAAAAGGAAACAGATAAATGAAAGATAAAGCAGATATAGGTCTAATTGGGTTAGCCGTAATGGGCGAAAACCTCATTCTTAACATGGAAAGCAAAGGCTTTACTGTTGCATGTTTTAATCGCACAGTTGCAAAAGTAGACGCCTTCACCGAAGGTCGCGGCAAAGGCAAAAACTTTATTGGATGCCACAGCATAGAAGAACTTGCTGCAAGCCTGGAATCACCACGTAAAATTATGATGCTGGTAAAAGCCGGTCAACCTGTAGATGATTTCATCGAACAGATTCTGCCTCATATAGAAAAAGGAGATATCATCATTGACGGTGGTAACAGCCATTTCCCTGACACAATTCGCCGCTACGAATACCTCAAAAACAAAGGTATCCTCTTTGTCGGCACAGGCGTTTCCGGTGGTGAAGAAGGTGCACTAAAAGGCCCATCAATTATGCCAGGTGGACATCCTAAAGCATGGCCACACGTAAAAGAGATATTTCAGTCAATTACAGCAAAAGCCACAGACGGCAGCCCATGTTGTGAATGGATTGGCGAAGGCGGTGCCGGACATTTCGTAAAAATGGTTCATAACGGCATTGAATATGGCGATATGCAGTTAATCTGCGAAGCATACCAAATAATGTCACAGGGACTAGGTATGAGTGCCGCAGAAATGGCCAAAATATTTGACGAATGGAACAAAGGCGTTCTTAACTCATACCTAATCGAGATCACCGCAGAAATTCTTGCTAAAAATGATGACGAAACAGGCAAGGCTATGGTTGACCTTATTCTTGATACAGCCGGCCAAAAAGGCACAGGCAAGTGGACATCACAAGCCGGACTTGACTTGGGTATTGCAATCCCACAAATCGCAGAAGCAGTATTTGCACGTTGCATATCGGCAGCCAAAGATGAACGCATTGCCGCAAGCACAAAACTACGCGGACCAAAAATAAAATTCCGTGGTGACAAAGAAAAATTTATTGCACAATTACACGACGCACTTTATGCTTCAAAAGTATGCTCTTATGCACAAGGGTTCCAACTTATGCGTGCTGCTGCCGATGAATACGGCTGGAAACTTAACTACGGCGAAATAGCACTAATGTGGCGTGGTGGATGTATTATCCGAGCACAGTTCCTTGATGACATCATGATGGCATTCAAGCGCAAAAAGAAATTAGCAAACTTGCTCTTGGCACCTTACTTCAAAACTGTTGTTCGTAAAGCACAAAACCCATGGCGTAAAACCATTATTCAGGCGATTAAGCTTGGTATCCCTGTACCAGCAATGAGTTCTGCCCTTAACTACTACGACTCATACCGTTGCGAAAGATTGCCCGCTAATCTCCTCCAAGCACAAAGAGATTACTTCGGTGCACATACTTACGAACGCATAGACAAAGAACGCGGCGAATTCTTCCACACAAACTGGACAGGACGTGGCGGCGACACCTTTGCTTCAACTTATGTAGCATAAACAAAAAAATTAAATAGCTCTACCCTAAGGGTGGAGCTATTTTTATTTTAATTGCAAAAGATAGCACAACCATTGTAAGTTTTCTTCAAACAAGCTAGGAAAAAATCATGCAAGAAAAAATATCAGTTTGCATAACTGCTGGCAACGAAGAAAAAAATATACGGCGGTGCCTAGAAAGCGTAAAATGGGCCGATGAAATTATTGTAATTGACAGCTTCAGTACTGACAAAACAAATGCAATATGCAAAGAATATACGACCCGTGTATATAAACATCGCTGGCTCGGCTACATCATGCAAAAAAACCTTGCCAAAGACCTTGCATCTAACGAATGGGTTTTATTTCTTGATGCTGATGAAGAAATCTCCCCCTCTCTACATGATGAAATAAAAAAAGAATTCAGCAGTCCCCGTCTAAAAGAATATACCTGCCTGGAATTTCCGCGTATGGTGAAATTTCTGGGGCGCTGGATTAAACATGGAGACTGGTATCCAGACATCAAGCTAAGACTTTATCGAAAAGATTGCGGACAATGTGCTGGCACAGAACCACACGACAAAATGGTAGTATGCGGAAAATGTAAGCGACTAAAATCTCCACTTTATCATTATACTTATGCCAATATTCATGAACAATTGGAAACCATGAATAAATTCTCATCATTAACAGCAAAATCAAAATACAACCAACATGAAAAATTTAAATTAAGTCAAATTATCTTCCGCCCACCATTAAGATTTCTACGCTGCTATATTTTTCGACTCGGCTTCCTTGATGGAATCCCCGGACTACTAATTGCATCAACCGTAGCATTCGGCGTAACAGCAAAATACATAAAATTATGGGAATTAAAACTTAACGACAAATAACGCATCATTCATCATTCATCGTTCCAAATATCTCTTCCAGCGCTTCCGGTGCATATTTTTGCACCATATCCCTAGTAAGTCCATTATTCTTTGTAATCTCACCAAACAACTCAGCACTAGGTCTCGGCTTACGTAACAATGTATCATCAGCATGATCAACCTCAATCAAGCCAAACTTCTTGGCAAATCCTTCTCGCCACTCAAAATTATCAATAAATGACCAATGATAATACCCCTTTACCGGAATACCGGCCTCAATAGCACGATATACCTGTGCCACATGTCGCAAAATATAAGCAGGTCGCAAATCATCACCACTATCCGCAATGCCATTCTCGGTAATATATATGGGTCTCTTAAATCGTCGCCAAATATGTTCTAACATACCATATAATCCCTCAGGATAAATTTGCCATCCCATATCAGTGCCGATAATTCCATCAGGCATGCCAGATTCATCAATATAAAATTGCTCACGCTTACTTCCATCAAAACGTAATGACATTCGGAAATAATAATTAACTCCACAAAAATCATAACTATCATATAGTTGCCTATTCTTTCCTCCGATACCAAACAAACCACTGCAACCAGACAATATTGCACGATCCCAAGCACCATAAGCCAAATATCTAACCAAGGGAGTCATCACTTTCTCATACAGACCACGAAAACCACCAGACCCCCATGGCTCAACACACGGGTAAGCCTGTGCAACCCCAACTTTAGTTGACCCACCGTCAGGTGCCAGTGGAACTCGTTTATGAATTAGTTCATACAAACAAGCATGAGCTTTTAACAGTGCCTTCACAATGCTGCGATAATGACGTAACGAACGGCGTTGCGGCGGAAATAGCCCCAGCAAATTACCGGCAACTGCTGGCACCATAGGTTCATTTATCGTAATCCATAAATCAGGATATTCGCCAAATTCGTCAATAACTAACTTAGCAAAGTCCTCCAAATGACACAACGTTGCCGGATTCAACCAATCCCCCTGCTTGGCAATCCATACCGGTAAGACCCAATGATATATCGTCAAGCAAATCTTAATATTATGCCGCCTTAGCGATTGAAATATTTCATGATAACGTGCTATGGCATCTTTATCAATTTTCCCACGTTCTGGCTCAATCCGTGACCATTCAATTCCCAAGCGAAAAGCCTTCAAACCAAACGAAGCCATCAATGCATGATCTTCCTCAAATCGGTTCCAATAGTCCACAGCACGACCAGATTTAGTGCCATCCTCAACCAATCCCAGCGTCTCCCATGCCCACCAGTCAGAAGCAATATTACCACCCTCAACCTGATGTCCAGCAGTTGCGGTCCCCCACACAAACCCATCAGGAAATCGCAATCCCTCACCTTGAAAATTTTCTTTTGATTGTTGCCTGTTCATAACTATTCACTATTCACTACTTTCTGCATACTTAGCTCGCAACGTTTCCACAACACATTCAGCCGCTTTCGGAAAACCAAGTTTTTCTGCATTCTCCTGCATCCGCTTCAATCGGTCAGGATCCTGAAACAAACGGTCAATTTTAAATGCCATCATAGCCAAATCACCACACTTTATTGCCGCACCATTTTCTAAAAGAAAATCACTATTCCTCTCCTCTTGACCTGGTATAGGATTAAAAACAACCATTGGCACCCCAGTCGCCAGACACTCAGACGTGGTTAACCCCCCCGGCTTACCAACAAACAAATCTGACACTGCCATCAATTTATGCATCTCAGTAGTATATCCCAACACCAGAAATCTAATATTATCATGTGCAACTTCTTCCAAAAACTTTTCAATCTTATTTTTAAGTTTTTCATTGCGACCACACACCACAATAACCTGACATGCTGTTTCTAGCTTAACCAATGATTCCACCGCCTTAAAAGCCGCATCCATCCCAAAAGTTCCGGCAGAGAGTAAAATAACAGGACAATCACCACTTAATCCAAACTCTTTACATAGATCTGCACATTCGTACGACTCGGAAAACTTCGGATCAATAGGAATTCCGCTTACCGTAATTGAATCTTCAGGATATCCCAACATAGACAGATATGCCTTCGACTCCTCTAACGCAACAAAATAATGATCACAACCACGAGTTAACCACATCGCATGCACATAAAAATCGGTCACCACAATAGCGAGTTTTGTCTTGAGCCGCTCTTTTTTGACCAACCGTGCCACAATCTCTGCGGGCATAAAATGAGTACAAACGACTAAGTCCGGTTGATACTTTTTCAACATCTTACTAAAATCACGCATATGAATACAATCCAGCAATAACCGCATTCTATCCGTCTTGCCGGGTACATCCGTCTTCTCAAAAAAGTAACCCCATAACATTGGTGCATCACGAACAATCACCTCATAGGCATCTGCATACGCCCTCTTATACAGTTTATCAGCATACTGCAAAGTATCTACATGTTCAACAAATGTCAGTTCATGCGTTTTACAATACGCCTCAACCGCCTGTGCCGCACGTGTATGCCCACTACCAGAACTTACCGACAAAACTAATACCTTTTTATGCTCACTCATATTTAACTCCACATTTACAATGATTTATTAAATTATCTACCTTTTTACAAAAATTATCAATATAAATCATAAGAGGCGAATTGCCCGCATAGTTTTACATTGCCGCCCAGTTGAAAAAATGCCGATGACGCCGATGGAAGTGGACGATTTTCAGGCTTCAGTTCCTACGAATGTCGTGGATTTCCCAAATCGTAATCCACCATCGTCGTCCATCATCCATCCACCCTCTTCTCTAGATCACCCATAACAGTCATAATGATAGAATTCTAACATTACATACTCCCCTCCGTGTTGCCTCAAATAAACATGACACCGAAGGATGAGCAAAATAAAGCTATGGTTGCCTCATAATAGTCACACCCAACGATAATGTTATTTTCCAGCCTAGCCGGTATCAAGGGG
>CAMZLY010000042.1 GCA_947311825.1 uncultured bacterium | reverse complement strand
TGAGGTGCTTGCAAAACTACTTGTGCGAGGCAATTTTTCTGCATTTTAGGCGAGCAGATTCTGCCTTTTGAGCAATTGGAGCATACCCGTAGGGTCTGTGAAATTGCGAAAAAGCGGAATATGCCGCATAAAATCAAAAAGTGTTCGCAGATAGTTTTGCAAGTGCCTCTAATATGATTTTTTATTAATAATAATTTAAGAAGGATTTATGAATATGAATAGACTTACTCTCACAAATTTTAGTTTGAAGCATCCGGTTATATCAATGTTATTGATTCTTATTGTATCCGGTCTTTTTTTGGTTCAGTTTCCGAAGGTTAATTTTGATAATGATCCGGAAAATATGCTTAATGAAAATGAGCCTGTTAGAGTTTTCCATCATAAGATTAAAGAGCTTTATGGTTTATATGATTTTGTGATTGTGGGGATTGTTAATGATTCTAATCCGAATGGTATTTTTAATACTGGTACATTGGGGCGGGTTGATACGCTTACTAAGCAGTTGTTAAGTTTGAAGAAAGATAGCAATGGCGATATCGAGGTGTATACTGATGGTAGTGAGTCTTCTTGGCAGAAAATGGATATGACTCCTAAGAGTGGCTTTTTACGGGCTATGAATAAGGTGTTTATGCGCGATCCCAATCATCTTTTTGCAGAAGATGGCAGTAGTTGTATTATTAACGAGGAGCTCATAAGCCCATCGGTGGTCGATAATATTAAACAGGCGGGGGCAGGGGCTCTGAAGATGGAGTTTTTGATGGAGCATGTTCCGACTAATGAGGAAGAGGCTCTGGTTATTCGTAATGATGCCATGAATAATCCGCTTTATAAGGGCACGCTGGTTTCTGAGGATGAGAAAGCTATTAACGTATATATTCCGATAAAAGATAAAACTTTTAGCTATAATGTTGCATCGCTTGTGTCTGATTTAACTAAAGACTGGCCTGATACTGATAAAGTTTATGTTACAGGGTTGCCGGTTGCCGAGGATACGTTTGGTGTGGAGATGTTGGTGCAGATGGCGATATCGGCTCCGTTGGCAATGTTAATTTTATTTTTGGTTATGTATTTCTTCTTTAGGCGGGCATCACTTATTGTTGCTCCGTTATTACTTTCTATAATTACGGTTATATGGACCATGGGATTATTGATTGGGCTTGGCTATGATGTCCATATTATGAGTTCTATGATACCGATTTTTATTATGCCAATTACGGTATGTAATTCTATTCATGTTTTGAGTGAGTTTTTTGATTCGTATCATCGTCATAAAGATAAAGATAAAGCATTACAGAGTGTTATGCAGGAATTGTTTAAGCCTATGTTATATGCAACCCTTACAACAATTGCCGGTTTTGCTTCTTTGGCAACAACACCAATACCTCCGGTACAGATTTTTGGTTTGCATGTTGCATTTGGAGTTGCTGCCGGTTGGCTTTTGACAATGGTATTTGTTCCTGCATATATTAAATTATTTATATCTGAAAAGGCTTTGGCTCATTTGCCCGTGCATGATGATAATACGGAAATGAGCAGTAGGTCTCTTCTGACAAGGTTTTTGCACGGTCTAGGAATATTTACCTACAATCATCCTAAGTTAGTTATATGGACGTCTATATTGGTTATGGCATTTTCAGTTTATGGTGTTACTTTGATCAGAGTTAATGATAATCCGGTTAAGTGGTTTGGTAAAAAGCATGATATTAGAATTGCGGATAAAGTTCTAAATGATCATTTTGGTGGTACATATACGGCATATCTTACTTTTCAAGCTGACAAAGATAGTGCCATGAGTATTGCTGGTCAGGAAAAGATGATTAAAGCGGCAGCAGAATCACGGTTTGGGGGATCATTGCCGGCTGAAACAAAGTTGTTTATAACCAGCCTTGATAAGGCGGCAACGGATAATGCAATGTCAAGTGAGAATCTTTTTCGTGAGCTTGTTAAGGTGGCTGATAATATTGACAAAACTTCTATTGTGCCGTGGGAGCAGTTTGCTGAGGAGATAAATTATCTTGATCCTGAAGGATTGACTTATGCCGTATTGCAGGAAAAGGTGAAGGCTATGCCGTATATTGCGGAATCTTTGAAGGATAAGCTTTTTATCGAATTAAAGGATAGCGGCAATTTATCTGGTGATACATTGATGGATAAGGCTTTGGCGGTATGTGATAGTTACTCTTCTGCATCCTTTAAGGAGTTTATTTTGGATATGCAGACAGAGTTGACTGCACCGGCATTTAAGAATCCGATAGTTCTTAACTGGCTCCGTGATTTGCAGAAAAGTCTGAATAATATGGGTAAGGTTGGCAAGACCTCATCAGCGGTTGATGCACTTGAAAAGGCTCAGTATGAGCTGAAATATCAGGAACCGCCAACAGATGCAACTGCAGAACAAATTGCGGAAACTAAGGTCAAGAATGATGCGAATTTCTCTGTACCGAAAACTGCGGCTGCAGCTGGTCAGGTCTATATTCAGCTTGAAGGCATGAAAAAGCGTAATACACTGTTTCATCTTGTTACTCGTGATTTTGAGGGTGCAAATATCTGGGTACAGTTGACTAGTGGTGATAATCAGGATATGAATGATGTTGTTGTTGCTGTTGATAAGTATGTTAAAGAAAATCCGCCACCGATTAAATTGGATGTTGGTTGGGCTGGGCTTACATATATTAATGTTGTGTGGCAGGATAAGATGGTTAAGGGAATGTTTTTCTCACTTGGCAGTAGCTGGGTTGTTGTTTTGATTATGATGTTGATTCTGTTCCGATCAGTATTGTTTGGCCTGTTGGCAATGATTCCGTTAACTGTAACGATCACCTTTATTTATGGATTAATAGGGTGGGTTGGTAAAGATTACGATATGCCGGTGGCAATATTGTCAGCGATGACTCTTGGCTTGAGTGTTGATTTTGCGATTCATTTTCTGGAACGTGGACGTGAGGCTTATAAGAAATGTGGCAACTGGAAAGATGCGGCAACGGAGATGTTTGATGAGCCGGCACGGGCTATTAGCCGTAATGCAATTGTGATTGCGTTAGGATTTATGCCATTACTGTTGGCACCACTGATTCCTTATCGTACGGTTGGATTCTTTTTATCGATGATTATGTTAATTTCATGGCTGGCAACCTTGCTTATTTTACCGGCATTGGTTAAGTTGTTACAAAATAAATTGTTTAAAAAGAAGTAGGGCTGATTCTGTTCTACGGAAAGAGCTTTGACAAAATGATGAGGGACAAAATGATTTTCTGTTCTACGGA
>CAMZLY010000041.1 GCA_947311825.1 uncultured bacterium | reverse complement strand
TTTCTTGACATATTATAACGCTAAAGCAAGAACCGTACCTTAAATATTCAACATTTTCAAACTGGCTGAATAGATACATTTTCACGCCGGCGGTGACAGAATATGTCTCATAAAATCAAAAAGTGCCCGCAGATCATACCAAAAGCTTCGCAATCAGACAGATAAATAGTTTTGCAAGTGCACCAAATAAAAACCATTCTGTTTTACATCCTTGACTAATAAATAGCCGAATGCTACCTTACCCCTTCTTAATAGTCCAATTCGGGGTGTAGCGCAGCCTGGTAGCGCGCTACGTTCGGGACGTAGAAGTCGAGAGTTCGAATCTCTCCACCCCGACCATACTCCGCTCGAAACGAAGCGTAGAGTGGAGGTATGCCCTTCGTAGCTCAAGCGAAGTGCAGAGCGAAGTAGGTCCATTTACAACATGCTTCGAGCTACGTATGGCAAGCCATTATGTATTACGTCTATCTATTACGAAGTCAAAACCAACAAAATACTTACATTGGTCTAACCAGCGACTTAAAAAAATGCCTAAATTAAACCTTGCACCTTAAACCATGAACCTTTATAACTTTTTATATGCAAAACCAAATACACCAACACTACATGGGCATGGCACTACGCCAAGCACAAAAGGCAGCCGATGCAGGAGAAGTCCCCACCGGTTGCGTAATAATATCAATGGGAAATAAAGAACAACAGGATCCACCACGCCTAATAGCCTCTGCCCATAATCAGACAGAGCTACTAAAAGACCCGACAGCCCATGCCGAAATGATCGCCATAACACAGGCAGCTTCCGCCCTAGATAATTGGCGACTACTAAATACAATTTTATACGTAACAAAAGAACCATGCAGTATGTGTGCCGGAGCAATTGTTCTTGCACGTATCCCCATTGTAGTATACGGAGTCAGTGATCCTCTAAGAGGTGGTATCTCAGCCTTCAACCTACTAGATCAACAAAACCTAAACCACAAAAGTAAAGCTATAGGCGGAGTTTTAGAATACGAATGTAAAGAAATGCTCCAAAACTTTTTTAAAACACGAAGAAACACAAAAAATAAAAATTGCCACGAATGCACAAATAAAAGAACGAATAAAAAATAGGAATAAACAGATGGCAACAGCCTTATTATCAATATTAATTTTTCTTATCATCATCAATATAATAATAACCATAAAAAAGAAAACATCCGTGGACATTAAACCACATCTAAAAGAGATCGAAACATCTATCCTGAAATTTGACACTACCTTAAACCGCACCGAAACATCAATTAAAGATGAATTCCAACGTAACCGCACGGAAACTAACGAAATCGCAAAAGGCAGTCGAGAAGAGTTAACCAAATCCCTAGATTCATTTGAAACTCAGTTTTCAAAAAGCGTAAAAGAATCAGACGAGCTTATACGACAGAGATTCGGCGATTTCAGTAAACAACAAACGGAAATCAACAAACTAACAACTGAAAACATAAAAGGTGTGGAGACCACCATCGAAAAAAATCTAAAAGCAATAAGAGAAGATAATACCCAACAACTCAACGAAATGCGAAAAACTGTGGATGAAAAATTACAGACAACTCTTGAAAAACGTCTTGGTGAATCATTCAAGCAAGTAAGCGAGCGCCTTGAACAGGTACATAAAGGTCTAGGCGAAATGCAAAATATAGCTACCGGTGTTGGTGACTTAAAAAAAGTTCTATCCAACGTAAAAACCCGCGGTGTACTCGGAGAGTATCAGTTGGAAAATATTCTAGAACAGATACTTACCCCTGATCAATATGGCAAAAATGTTGCAACAAAGATGGGCAGTCAGGCAAATGTAGAATTTGCCATCAAACTCCCCGGCAAAGACTCAGACAAAGAGGTATGGATGCCAATCGACTCAAAGTTTCCAATAGAAAGCTATAACGAACTGCTTGATGCCTTTGAGCGTGGTGATAAAAAAGAGGTTGAATCAGCCCAAAAAATATTACAAAAAAATATTGAAGGATTCGCAAAAACTATCAGCGAAAAATATATCGATCCACCACATACAACCGACTTCGGCATAATGTTCCTCCCTGTTGAAAGTTTATATGCAGAAGTACTGCGCAACCCAGCACTATTTGAAACCTTACAAAGAAAATATAAAATAACCGTTACCGGCCCCACAACGCTTTCAGCACTACTAAGCAGCCTACAAATGGGATTCAGAACTCTTGCCGTTCAAAAACGCAGTAGCGAAGTATGGGATATACTAAAAGCAGTAAAACATGAATTCGGTGAATTTTCTGCCGTATTAGCAAAAGCACAAAAACAGTTAACCACGGCATCTGGCACGCTAGAAACACTACAAACAACCAGAACAAACGTCATGGAAAAAAAACTAAAAAATGTAGAAACCTTCACCGCCATTGAATCACAAAAGATACTTGAACTCCCTGATACTGACGGCATTGCAACTTATCAATAAAGATGCACTGTAGAGCAATATTCGTGTTCATTTGTGTATTTGCGGCAAAAACTCCTCGAAAGCTTTACTTTTAGCCTTGACTTAAAAGTTTAGTTACGTCTAAATATCGCCTGTTTAACTGAATCAGGAGAAGCGGCAATGGCAAAAAGAAAGAAAATCAGTTCCAGCTTAGAAGATTATCTGGAAGCTATATATTTAATTTCAGCAGAAAAAGGTGCCGCACGCCCTACCGATGTTGCAGCACATCTTAATGTCGCCAATTCTTCAACAACTGCCGCCCTACACTTGCTTAAAAACCGTAAACTAATCAATCATAAACCTTACGATATAGTAACATTAACACCGGACGGCAAAAGGCTCGCTACTAAAATTGCTCACAAACATAAAGTTTTAACCCATTTTTTCACTAAAATCCTGAATATTGATGATAAAACATCCGACGAATGTGCCTGCAAAATAGAGCACGCCATACCAGACGAAGTTCTTGAACGTTTTATTAAATATATTGATTTCAAGGAGAAAAACCCCACTACTGAATGGATTGAGGGTATTGGCTTTGCTTATAAAACAACGGAATAATAAAAATGAATATCACAGAAATTAATGTAGGACAAACAGTAAAAGTAATAGGTTACGAAAAGTCCGATAAGGCCTACCGGCATAAACTTCTCTCCATGGGATTAATTAAAGGGGAAGAATTCACTTTGACAAGAAAAGCACCAATGGGTGACCCGGTAGAGATCAAATTACGAGGATTCAGCCTCACGCTAAGAAAAGATGAGGCAGAAACAATGCAGCTAGAGTTAATAAAATAGGTGCTGGTATTATAAATACTAGAGGTGCTTGCAAAACTACTTTACGAGGCAACTTTTGCAAGGACCTCAATTAATTGAAAGTTTTTTGAATTATGAAGCAGATTAAAGTAGCTATAGCCGGAAACCCAAATTCCGGCAAAACAACACTATTTAACGCTTTGACCGGCTCACACCAGCATGTCGGTAACTGGCCAGGCGTTACTGTGGAGCGTCTTGACGGTTCATACAAGCATCAGCATAACAAAGTTAATGTAACCGATCTACCGGGAATCTACTCTTTCTCTGCCTACTCGATTGATGAAACAATAGCACGTGAACATATTTTAAACGACCACCCAGATCTTGTTATCAATGTACTTGATGCAACTAACCTTGAACGTAACCTTTTCCTGACAACCCAGCTTCTGGAAATAAAAGTTCCAATGGTCGTGGTTCTCAATATGATGGACTTAGCAAATCGCCGCCGAATAAAAATTGAGGTAGAACATCTCTCCAGACATCTTAATTGTCCGGTAATACCAGTTGTCGCCAGTAAAGGAAAAGGTATCCAAGAACTCCGTGATGCCATCATAGAGGTTGCCGAACATAAAACAATCCCTAAAACAAATATCCTTTATGACTCCGAGCTAGAAAAAGGTATTACCATCATCTCGGAAAAAGTATCAAAAACAGCAAAAGAGAATAATGTTGATGCTCGTTGGTTATCGATTAAACTAATCGAGAAAGATGAGATTGCACTAAAATTTGTAACTGATAATGCAATATTAAAATTTCTTGAGATAGAAATAAAGCGTGTAGAAAAACATACTGGCGAGGATATGGACATAGTCGTTGCTGATGGAAGATATGGATTTATCCATGGACTTGCCCGTGATGTGGTTAAACGTAACAATCAGATAAGGCAAACTATATCCGATAAGCTAGACAAAATAATGCTTAATAGAATTCTTGGAATCCCCATTTTTCTTGCAATTATGTACCTTGTATTTGCTGTAACAATTAATGCAGGCTCACCATTTATAACATTCTTCAACGATTTATGTGAAACTATTTTCGTTGACGGCTTTGCCGCACTTCTTGGCATTTTTAATACGCCCGACTGGCTCATCGTATTTTTAGCAAATGGTATTGGTGGTGGCATTCAGACGGTATCAACATTTATCCCCCCCATATTTCTGATATTTTTCTGCCTTTCGATTCTTGAAGATTCCGGCTATATGGCACGTGCCGCTTTTGTTATGGATAGGTCTCTGCGAACTATCGGACTACCCGGCAAAGCATTTATACCCATGCTTGTAGGATTTGGCTGCAATGTTCCGGCTATTCTCGCTACGCGTACTCTCGAAAACAACAGAGACCGGATAATGACAATACTAATCAACCCATTTATGTCATGTAGTGCACGTCTGCCGGTTTATACTCTTTTTGTTGCAATATTCTTCCCTACCCATGGTGGCATTGTTATATTCAGCCTATACTTTGGCGGCATTCTACTTGCCATTGCTACTGGCTTATTATTCAAGAGCACTATCCTGCAAGGCGAACCGGCTACATTTGTAATGGAACTGCCTCCTTACCATCTTCCTACATTTAGAGGTATTATGTTCCACACTTGGAAAAGACTAAGTGACTTCATTGTACGAGCAGGTAGAGTGATTTTACTAATGGTCATTGTACTATCTCTATTTACATCCATCGGTACTGACGGTAGCTTCGGTAACGATAATTCTGACAAATCGCTACTAGCAGCAAGCGGCAAGGCCATTACTCCTGCACTATATCCCATGGGCATAACTAAAGACAATTGGCCAGCAACCGTCGGACTATTTAGTGGTATATTTGCAAAAGAAGCTATTGTGGGAACACTTGACACTTTATATGCAACCCTTGATAGGCAAGACGACACAACTACAGAAAAAATAGTGCCTTTTAATTTCTGGGCGGGAATAACCGATGCATTTGCAGTTATTCCAACAGAATTCGGCTGGTCAAAAGAAAATAATGTCGATGCCACAACTGTAGCAACAACAAAACAGACATTTACAAGTATCAGCAAATTCTTTAACGGGCAGATCGGTGCACTTGCCTACTTAATATTTATCTTGATCTACTCACCATGCTTAGCCGCCATAACAGCAATTTACAAAGAAACCAACATTAAGTGGGCCACTTTCTCAGTGATATATCTCACTGGTCTTGCATGGATCGTCGCCACAATGGTGTATCAAGGCGGGACATTCCTTAACCACCCAGGATCCTCTGCCGGATGGTTGCTGGGATGTATAACAGTGCTTCTACTATTTTATACCGGACTAAAGATGAAAGCTAAAAATATTAGAGGCTAGATAAAAAGGCTTTGGGGCTCATAAATCAAACTGTAGTCCATGCTAACAAGCAGAAAGGTTAAAGATGCTTATAACAGAAATAAAAAACCTTATTAATGAACGTAACTCGATGTCACTAAGAGAATTATCCATTCACTTTAAAATGGAGCCGACGGCAATCGAGCCAGCATTGGATATTCTAGTGAACAAGGGTATCGTCCGGATAGTCGACCTTAAATGTGCATCGTGTAAATCATCTTGCTCCGGCTGTTCTGATGCCAACAGACCAGACATGCTAATTTATCAAATCAATTAATACTGACGGGAATATGACGCCACATCACCCGTTGCCGAATGTTTTATCCAGTAGGTATCAGCTGTAGTTGGACATGCCCGTTTCATCGGATCTTTGCGGAGAATCAATTGTGATATACGACCAACAGTAAAAAATATATAGAAAAAAGGAAGCAACAATACCCAGGTTAGAATCACCCCCACGCCTGCCGCAAATTTTTGGAAGAATCTTTTAAATGCGTAATGAAACGACGGCACAAAAAGTCCGGTAAGAAACAAGTATGCCGATATAGCAAATACTACTACTGCTAACGTCTTCTTTTCCTTAAATACAAACCATAATATCAATCCTATAGAAACAGGAATCAGTAATTCAAGCAAAAGTTTCTTTAACTCAGGGCGAACATAGGCAATCAACGTAGACTCTTTAGCCTTTTTCCAAGGCCATACTATATCCATTACCTGTTTTTGTTTTTCAATATCCATTACATTCCCATCCATAATCTTGAGTTGACACTACATCTTTATTACTTCAGAAAAAGAATTCTAAAATAGCGTGTAAATAAATGGTGCGGCCGTCTGACCGGTAACAATCAACAACGCTAAAAGCAGTAAAACCAAAACCATAGGGACTATCCACCAGACTTTATTTTTCCACGCAAAGCCAGCAAACTCTTTCAGTAAATTTCCTAAATGTTTAAAAAATATCATATCTAATTCCTTTAGAGGCACTTGCAAAACTATCTGCGGGCACCTCTTTATGCTATAACAAGTAAACATATTGTAGCCAGGTTAATACGCAAATCTAATCTAACGCAAACTCGCCACGCCAATCGCCTTCTTCTTTCCATTCCGGTTGCTTAGTCTTTTCTAACAAATAATCACCCAACACCAAATAGTCCATTTCAGTACGCATAAAACAACGATATGCATCTTCCGGCGTGCATACAATAGGCTCGCCCCGGACATTAAATGAGGTATTAATAATAATACCTAATCCTGTAAGTTCCTCAAACGCCTTAATAATATCATAATAAAGTTTATTTGTCTTGGGAGAAACCGTCTGAACACGTGCTGAATAATCTACATGCGTAATAGCAGGAACATCAGAACGAGCTTCGTTTATCCATTCTTTCATTTCTGCGGCATCGCGTTTAACCTTGCTTTCGATGCATCGTGATTTCTTGACCGGAGCAACCAACAACATATATGGTGAAGGCTCATCAAGTTCAAAAAAATCTGATACCGACTCTTCAAGACAGGATGGAGCGAATGGACGAAAAGATTCTCTATATTTTATTTTAAGATTCATAATAGACTGCATTTTGGGAGACCGTGCATCTCCTATAATGGAGCGATTTCCCAGTGCACGTGGCCCAAACTCCATACGCCCCGCAAAATGTCCGACCACATTCTGTTCATCTAATATCTTTGCAATTATCGCACCACGGTTCTCGACCGGCATTTTCTCATAAGAATATCCTTTTTCATCTAAATATTCCTTTATATCGGCCGCCATAAATTCAGGACCAAGGTAGGAACCAGAAACTTTATCATTGATATTATCACTCGTGCGTGGACCATTTTTAACTATATGCCAAATGGCTAATGCTGCACCAAGTGCACCTCCTGCATCGCCTGCGGCTGGCTGAATCCACACATTGTCAAAAATTTTCTCCTGCAAAATACGACCATTTGCCACGCAATTAAGAGCTACGCCACCAGCTAGGCATAAATTATTCTCTCCTGTTATTTCCTTGGCATAACGTGCCATAGACAGAACAATCTCTTCAGTAACTACTTGTATAGACTTTGCAATATCCATTTCCCGTTTAGTAACATCAGATTCAGCATCACGAGCAGGACCACCAAACAAATCGGCAAATTTCTTATTTGTCATTACCAGCCCATCAAGATAACCAAAGTAATCCATATTCATACGGAAGGAGCCATCATCACGTATATCAAGCAATTTATCTTTAATTACATCCACATAAACCGGATCACCATACGGTGCAAGCCCCATTAGTTTGTATTCCCCTGAATTAACCCTAAACCCTGTAAAATACGTAAAAGCAGAATAAAGAAGCCCCAGAGAATGCGGGAAATGCATATCACTAAGCATCTCAAGTTTATTACCTCTGCCATGTGCAATACTACTAGTGGTCCACTCGCCCACTCCATCAACAGTAAGAACTGCCGCACTTTCAAATGGTGAGGGGAAAAACGCACTAGCCGCATGTGACTCATGATGTTCAGGAAAATATATTTCTTTAGGCATATCAATACCACATTTAAGAAGAGATTTCTCTATATCCATAGGAATCCATAGTTTTTCACGCAACCATAACGGCATAGCCATCATAAAAGAACGTATTCCCTTTGGTGCAACACTAAAATATGTTTCCATAATACGGGCAAACTTCGTTATTGGCTTATCATAAAAAACCACCGCATCAAGCTCAGTTTTACCAACACCACCCTCTGCTAAACAGTACTTTACTGCATTAAGTGGAAAATTATGATCATGCTTTATGCGTGTAAACCGCTCCTCCTGTGCTGCTGCAATAATCTCGCCATCGCAAATTAATGTCGCCGCAGAATCATGGTAAAAAGCACTTATTCCCAGTATATTCATTTATAAATTAATCTCTTTAGTAATACGATTAGACAATATATACGCTCAAACGAACACTATGCCATAAAAACAGGGAAAAACTCAAGTGCGAAAAGAATAATCTGCGTTTTTATGAATGTGTTAGGTGAACTGTGTTAGGTTGAACCTAAATATTACTGCAATAAAAAATGCCAACTGTCGAAACAACAGCTGGCATTTTTATTTTATAGTTATAGCTTTGAAGTTTAAGCAGGTGCAACCACTTCATCAGCAACTACAGCACTTTCGACCCATTCGAGTATAGCCATCTCTGAACCATCACTTGAACGACGGCCAAGTTTAATCACACGAGTATAACCACCATTGCGACCTTCAAATGTAGGTGCAATTTCGTCAAACAAAATTGCAACAATATCTTCACGACGTAATTTTGCAATAGCCTGACGACGAGCAGCCAGCGTTCCAGAACGCCCAAGCGTAACCATTTTTTCAGCCATGCTTCGTGCTAATTTAGCCTTTGAGACTGTAGTTTTAATTCTTTTATCTTTAATTAAGGCACATACAAGTGCTCCCATCATCGCTTTATGATGCGAAGAGGAACGACCAAGCCTTTTATTTCCATTTTTATGGCGCATAATATACCTCTATTCCCCTTCTTCAGCTTCAGCTTCAACGTCAACCTCAGTTTCAGCTGCTGGAGCATTATTAATTGGAGCCAATAAATCAGCGTCAAATGTTAACCCAAGACCTAATCCCAAGTCAATCAGCTTATCTTTAATCTCATTCAATGATTTTTTACCAAAGTTACGATATTTAAGCATATCAGCTTCAGTTTTCTGAGCTAATTCACCTACAGTGGTAATATTTGCATTGTTAAGACAGTTTGCTGCACGAACACTTAACTCAATTTCATTTACACTCATTTTCAACTTAGCACGTAAATCTTCACGCTCAGTATCAACAGTATTTTCAATTTCATCGGACTCAATAATTTCATAGTCATACCCAACAAATACATCCATATGATGTCTCTGTATGGCTGCGGCTACAGTCAAAGCATTATCAGGAGATACACGACCATCAGTCCAAATCTCTAATTCTAGCTTATCATAATCAGTCTTTTGTCCAACCCGAGTCATTGACGTTGAAAAATTCACTCTTGTTACAGGTGAATATAATGCATCAATTGCTATACGTCCGATTTCATCATCTTTAATCTCATCAATATTAACATGATGGAAACCGCGACCAATCTGTAACTCAAGTTCCATTTCAATATCACCATCATCTGCAAGAGTTGCAATAACCTGTTCAGGATTAACAACTTCAACAGAACCATCACTACTTTCAATAGCAGCAGCAGTTAAAACACCTGGTCCCTTTGCACTTATGGTCACATTACCAGGTTCTCTGGTATATGATTTAAGTAAAACCTTTTTAAGGTTAATAATAATATCGGCTACATCTTCAACTACACCTGGTAAAGCACAGAATTCATGCTCCGCACCTTTAATTCTTACAGAAACAATTGCTACACCTTCAATAGAAGATAATAGCACTCTCCGCAATGAATTACCAATAGTCCTTGCATACCCAATTTCAAATGGCTCAGCTACATATTTTGCATAAGTATCTGTTTCCGTTGCTTCATCTTTAATTACCCGTTTGGGCATTTCAAATCTATTCAGTCTGATTGGCATTGTTGCCTCACTACTTTATAAGTTTCACAATAATAATAGTTTCGCCTACTTATCAACGAATACTATTTAGAATATAATTCTACAACCAACTGCTCATCCACATTAGGTGCAATCTCATCACGTGTAGGAACACGAACGTATTCACCCTTCATGGTTTTCACATCCAACGTCATCCACGACGGCATTTCTCGTCCTTCGGCAGCTTCCAAACATGCTGCAGCCTGTGCCTTGCTAGAAGCCTTTTCTTTAACACCAATAATAGAACCGGCATCAATAATCATAGAAGGTATAGAAGCAACACTGCCATTAACTGTTACATGACCATGAGTAACAAACTGCCTAGCAGCCCGCCTTGACGGAGCAAATCCTAAACGGTAAACAATATTGTCTAATCGTGACTCAAGTGCCTTCAAAAACAATTCGCCGGTAACTCCGCGTTGATGTGAAACCCGTTCGAAAAACAGATGAAACTGTTTTTCCTGCAGGCCATACTGACGACGTAAACGCTGCTTTTCACGCAACTGAATACCATAATCAGACATTTTTCTACCACGTCTCTGCCCGTGCATACCCGGAGCCGGACGACCGGTCTCAATTGGGCATTTAGACATGCTACAACGTGCACCCTTCAAAAATAGGCGCATGCCTTCGCGTCGACATCTTTTACATGCTGGTCCAGTGTATCGTCCCATTACACTCTCCTTCTCTTTTTCATTCTGCAACCATTGTGTGCCATTGGCGTAACATCCTTAATGGAGGAAATAACCAAACCAGACGACTGAATAGCTCTAATAGCTGATTCACGCCCAGCCCCAGCACCCTGAACACGCACTTCAACTTCATGCATTCCCTTGGCCACTGCCTGTCTCGCAGCATCCTGCCCAACAACTGTTGCAGCAAATGCTGTATTCTTGCGCGACCCCTTAAAGCCGGATCTACCAGCATTACTCCATGACACAACGTTACCACGCACATCTGTAATACTAACAAGAGTATTATTAAATGTTGATTTAATATGAGCAACTCCTACTGGAGATACACGTGATCCGCGACGCGCCTTCTGAACTACAGGTGCTTCAGGTTCTTCAACATTCAATATTTTATCCACAGGATTAACTGCAGTTTTTTTCTTTTCAGCAGGAGTAGCATCTTTAGCAGTTTCAACTGCAACAGTAGCTTCTTCTGACTTTGTAGCGGCAACTTCCTCTACTACTTCTTTTTTATCTTCTTCAGACATAATCGAAAATATCTCCTAGGACTATTTCTTCATTGCGGCACGGGCAGCTTTATCACGCACAGCGCCAACAGTGTGCTTAGCCCCTTTACGTGTCCGTGCATTTGTACTGGTTCTCTGACCACGTACAGGTAACCCACGGCGATGTCTCAATCCCCGGTAACTACCAATACTAATCAGACGACGAATATTTTGCGATACCTCACGCAACAAATCACCCTCAACACGAAATTCGTTCTGGACAACAGAAATAATACTACGTAATTCGTCTGAAGTAAGATCATCAGCTTTTTTAGCTGGATCAATCTTTGTTTTCTCGAGAATTATCTTAGCTCGCGCAGGACCGATACCATGAATATATCTTAAAGAATACTCAATACGTTTTCGTCCCGGAATATCAACTCCAAGCAATCTTGGCATTTAAATATACCTTTCACTGTAATTATATCTACCAAACCATTGTGGCAAATATACTTAATTGTTTAACCCTGTCTTTGTTTATGACGTGGATTTGTACACAAAACACGTACAACGCCCTTACGACGAATGACCTTGCACTGTTCGCAAATTCTTCTAACTGAACTTCTAACTTTCATCTCAAAATACTTTCTGGATTTCTCCTACCTGCCTTTTGGCTACAAAAACGCAAGAATCTAGCTACTTTCCCCGAGAAAGTCCATATAATTTTATTTTTTTCTATAAGGTGAGTATTTCAACACCACCATCTGCTATTAATATTGTATGCTCAAAATGAGCAGACAACTTCCTGTCTTTTGTTAAAACTGTCCAGCCATCCGACTGAACCTCAACATCACCACACCCAAAATTCACCATTGGTTCTATAGCCAGCGTCATGCCATGCCGCAACTTCATCCCTCTTCCAGGACGCCCAAAATTTGGCACCTGAGGATCTTCATGCAAAGAACGTCCAATTCCATGCCCAACAAAGTTACGAACAACATTAAACCCGCTTTTTACCGCAAAGCTTTCAATTGCATGTGATATATCTGACAACCGACCATCAACACAAGCACTCTCAATACCCTCGAATAACGCCTGTTTGGTACAATCTACCAACCTTACAACTTCAAGATCGGTAACTTCCACCATAACCGTTGTGGCTGTATCACCAATAAATCCATCCAAAGCAACACCTATATCCAAACTTACAATGTCACCCGTCTTAATCCTATATCCACCGGGAATACCATGAACAACCTCGTTATTCACCGAAACACATATCCTACCGGGAAATCCCCGATACCCTAAAAATGCACTTCTTGCTCCATGCTGCACTATAAGCTCACCTGCATAATCCGCTAATTCCTTAGTAGTTATGCCTGCTGTAACTTTATCCGCAACTGCATCCCGAATAATTCCTGCAACATGCCCACTGGCACGCATTGCTTCAATTTCAGAGTCGCCTTTTATTATAACCATAAGCCGAGCCTTAAATTAAAGCAACCAAGCGTATACTATCTACGCCCCCGCAGTTTACCTTTTTTCAAAAATCCATCATAATGACGCATCAGCAAATGCGACTCAACTTGACGCATTGTATCCAATGTTACACCAACAATAATTAAAAGACTCGTTCCACCCATAAATCCTGCTACTAACCATGGGACCTTAAACTGGGCAGTCAAAATAGAGGGCAAAACCGCAATAACTGTTAAAGACATTGCACCAATAAACGTGACGCGAGTCATTGTCTTATCAAGGAATTCAGCAGTTGGACGACCAGGTCTAATTCCAGGAACATACCCACCATTACGTTTTAAATCATCTGCAATCTGTAACGGATTAAATTGTGTAGCAACCCAAAAGTACGAAAAGAATAGAATCATTGCACTATAAATAACAATATACAACGGTTCACCCATCCTCAAGGCTGCCGCCAACCCTCTAGTAACAGACCACTTGCTTAATAAGATAGTAGGAAATGCTAACATTGCACCCGCAAAGATGATAGGCATAACACCAGAATAGTTTACGCGTAATGGCATATATGTATTCTGTCCACCATAAACCTTACGACCCACAACACGTTTTGCTGTATGAATAGGTATTTTTCTCTGCCCTTGCGTCATAGCAACCGTACCGGCTGTTACCAAGAAAATCAAAATAATCAAACCTATCAAATGGAAAATAGTAAACTGAGAAGTTCCATCAACCTTACTAAACATACCGATTGCCGCATAAACAGCTGCAGGTAAACGACTGATAATATTGGCAGAAATAACAATAGAAATACCATTACCAATACCTCGGTCAGTAATCTGCTCTCCAAGCCACATCATCAGCATAGTACCAGTAGTCATTGTTAATACGGTTAAAACTCTAAAAGCTAACCCCGGATTATGAACAAGAGTAGCACCAAGCCCCATACCTTTTTCAAGTGTAATTGCCAAGAAAAAACCCTGAATTACACAGATAAATAATGTAAGATAACGTGTGTACTGCGTTAGCTTCTGGCGACCAGTATCACCTTCTCTTGCAAGTTTTTCCAATGCCGGAATAATTGCAGTCATTAACTGCAAAATAATAGAAGCACTGATATAAGGCCAAATACTTAACGCCCCAACAGCACCTTTTCTTAAAGCGCCACCACTGAATAAGTCAATCCAACCGAGGAATCCGCCCCCTTTACTTGCGCCAGCCATAGCAGCCTGTAAAGCCTGTGCATCAACCCCAGGAGATGGAACACTTGTAACAATGCGACAAATAAAGATTAACCCAAGCGTAACAAAAATCCTCTGCCTGAGTTCCGGTATTTTAAAAGAATTTGCAAAAGCAGATAACATTATGGTATTACAACCTCACAAGAACCACCAGCAGCCTCAATCTTCGCTTTAGCACTTGCACTAAAGGAACTAGCCTTGACGTTCAATTTTTTGTTAAGTTCACCGCGCCCTAGGATTTTTATACCATCAGCGACACCATTTGCCAAGCCACTCTCACGAATAGAAAGCATAGTAACTTCAGCACCATCTTCAAACTGTGCTAAATCACCAACATTAACCGGCAATAATTCTTTTCTAGTAGGGTTGTGAAAGCCACGCTTAGGCAAGCGTCTGATCAAAGGCATCTGTCCGCCCTCAAATCCCAACTTATGCTTATTACCCTTACGTGCCATCTGGCCCTTATGACCTTTGCCACAAGTTTTTCCCTTAGAGCCTAAACCGCGTCCCAAACGAATGCGACTCGATCTAGCTCCATCTGTATTTGACAATGAATGTAAATCCATAACCTAAACCTTCATTAAATCTAATTATTAAACAGCAACATTACGTACTGCCGCAATCTCATCTCTAGAACGTAACTGCTGAAGTGCATCAACAGTAGCTCTCACAACATTAAGCTTGTTCTTACTGCCTAGAGATTTGCCAAGCACATCTCTAATGCCCGACACCTCAAGCACCGAACGCATACCACCACCGGCAATAATACCAGTACCTGGACTAGCTGCACGCAACAACACGCGTGCTCCGCCATGTGAACCAGTCACATCATGTGGGATTGTACGCTCATTCATTACTACATTAAAAACATCTTTGCGGGCCATTTCAGAACCCTTGCGAATTGCATCTGGAACTTCATTAGCTTTTCCGAAGCCATAACCAACCCTGCCAGCTTTGTCACCAACAACAATAACTGCACTAAAACTGAATCGACGTCCACCTTTTACCACTTTAGAACAGCGGTTAATAAAAACAGTGCGCTCATCAAATTCATCTTCACGCTCACGTGCTTGGGGTTTTTCGTTTCTCACGATTCCTCCTTCTCATCTACAGTCGGCTCTGCCGTTACTGGATTGGATAAAATACTTAGACCACCTTCTACAGCTCCATCAACAATAGCCTTTACGCGACCATGAAACTGGAAACCACCACGGTCAACAACAATTCTTTCAATACCCTTAGTTGCAGCAACCTCGGCAATACTCTTCCCAAGCTCACCAGCTGTAGCAATATTGCGCTTGGCCGCTGTGCCAACCGTTGTTACTGAAGCTAAAGTTACGCCTGCAACATCATCAATCAACTGAATATACAGATGTCTGCTTGACTTCATAATCGCCATGCGAGGACGGTCAGCTGTTCCACTGATCTTTCTGCGCACGCGTCTATGCCGCCGACGACGACTGTCTGTTTTATTTTGTATCTTCATTTATTTTTAAGTCTCCAAATATTTAATAAAAGTAAGTTAAATATCAAATGGTTATGCCACTGTTTTTCCAACTTTACGACGAATACGTTCGCCCTTATACTTGACACCCTTGCCTTTATAAGGCTCAGCAGGTGCAAACCCTCTAATACGAGCTGCCGCTTCACCGACCTTCTGCTTATCAGCACCAGAAACAGTAACGCGTGTGCCACCCTTTTCCTCAAGCTTAACGCCATCGGGTGCAACATAAACCATAGGAATGGAAAAACCAACATTCAGGATAATTTTCTGCCCCTGTACCTCAGCCTTAAATCCTACACCTTCAATTTCTAATTCTTTTTTAAATCCTTTAGAAACACCTTCTGCCATATTTGCAATCAGGCTACGAACCAGACCATGCAAACTACGAACCTTCTTGGTTTCACTACTACGCTCAACTATACAGATGTTTCCATCTAACTTTACCTGTATGTCGGCTGGAATGTCATATTTCAATTCCCCAACAGGGCCCTTAACAGTAATGCAGTTTCCTGCAATATCAACTGTAACACCCGCTGGTATCTCTATCGGTTTTTTTCCAATTCTGGACATTATCCATAACTCCTGTTGCCTTAAATGGCTTATAAATGTAACGATGTGCGGTCTCTACCAAACAGAGCAAATAACCTCGCCACCAATATTTTTACTACGTGCCTCTTTATCCGTCATAATTCCGGATGATGTACTAATAACAGCTATTCCAAGCCCATTCAATACCCTAGGGACTTCATCTGCAGGTACATATCTCCGTCGTCCGGCCTTACTTATTCTTTTAAGCCCGAGAATAGCAGGATCATGATCCTGCGTGTATTTAAGATAAACTCTTAAAGTCTTTTTAACGCCACCCTCAACAGCAAAGTCAGTAATATAACCTTCCTTTTTAAGAACTTTGGCTATTTCACTCTTCACGTTTGAATGCGGCATTTCAACTATTTCTAATTCCGCCATATGTGCGTTTCGAATGCGGACTAGCATGTCTGCAATAGGATCCGACCAACTCATATTAACTCCTAATATTTCTCAACGAATACCTTCCGTAAGAAAATTTATTAAATAAACACCAGTTAAAATATTCAGGCAACCGCCCAACCTACCAACTGGCTTTAGTTACACCAGGAATCTGGCCAGAAACAGCCAATTCCCTAAAACATATTCTACAAAGCTTAAACTTACCCATATATGCACGAGGACGCCCGCACTTCATACAGCGATTATAACCACGTGCACTATACTTAGGAACACGTTTTGCTTTTGCTATCATTGATTTCTTGGCCAACTTGACTTCCTCCAACTATTTTTTTGCAAAGGGCATACCAAGCAATGTCAATAACTTAAGTGCTTCTTCATTTGTTGTAGCAGAAGTAACTATAGTAATATCCATGCCTTGCGTCTTCTTAATATTATTAGCATCAATTTCCGGAAAAATTGACTGGTCCTTAAGACCCAATGTGTAATTTCCCATACCATCAAAGGCTGTAGAAGATATACCACGAAAATCTCGAATACGTGGTAATGCAACATTAATCAACCTATTAAGGAACTCATACATACGATCTCCGCGTAAAGTCACCTTTGCTCCGATATTCATACCATCACGCAACTTGAAGTTAGCAATACTCTTACGAGCCTTGTTAACAACAGGCTTTTGCCCAGTAAGCAATGTCAACTGCTCAAGTAAACCCTGAAGTTCGTTTTTATCAATAATCCCGAACCCCATATTAACCACAACCTTTGTAAGTTGCGGCACTCGGGAAACGTTAGTAATCCCTAAATCTTCCTTAAGACTAGGCATCACCTCGTCTTTATATTTTTCCTTCAAACCAATCATTCTATACCTCAACTATCAAATGCATGACCACAGGCCTGGCACTTCCGAATCGATTTACCACTTTCGCGGCTACGCACTAGTCTAACACCTTTTTTACATTCTGGACAATACGGCATCAAGTTTGAAATAGCAATTGTACACTCTTTGTCTATAATGCCACCCTGCGGATTGTCCTGAGTCTTACGCAGTGCTTTCTTGCGAAGGTTCAAACCTTCAACGAGCGCTCGCTCTCCAACAATCTGCAAGACTTTTCCACTCTTGCCTATATCAGTACCGGACACAGCTATAACTGTATCACCTTTTCTTATTCTCTGAACGCTCATAGTCAGCGATACCTCTCAAAAAACAGCTTTTTTTAACAAAAAGCCAAATTTAACTCTCTATAACACCTCAGGTGCCAATGAAATCACTTTCATGAAATTCTTATCCCGTAACTCACGAGCCACAGGTCCAAAAATTCTTGACCCAATAGGATTGTTAGTTGCATCAATCATAACTACAGCATTATCATCAAAACGCAGATGCGATCCATCAGCACGAGTCTGTGGATGTCTGGTTCTTACAATTAAGGCTGTTGCAACTTGTCCCTTTTTAACCGCACCGTTAGGTTGCGCTTCTTTTACCGCAACTTTGATAATATCGCCAACATAAGCATACTGCTTGCGCTGCCCCAAAATCCGGAAACAGCGAACGCGCTTTGCACCACTATTATCTGCTACTACTAAATCTGTTTCTTCAGCAATCATTTTTTGATCCTTAGACTTTCGCCTTTTCCGTCACTTCCACTAAACGCCATCTTTTCAGCTTGCTTATGGGACGTGTTTCCATAATCACAACAGTATCACCCACATTTGCAGCATTTTCTTCATCATGTGCATGAAATTTGCTGGCCTGCTTAATGATCTTGCCATACAGCGGATGTGGCTTACGACTTTCAACAACAACAACAATACTCTTGTCGCCACTCTTGCTTACCACCTTCCCTTTACGTTGTTTACGCAAGGCTCTGTTTTTAACTTCTTCAGTCATCTTTATTCAACTCCCGTTGTTTTATAACTGTTTTGACCCGTGCAAGATCTCTTCGTAAAGTACGAACTTTAAGCGGTTGCTCTGCACCATCACTCCAGCCTTGTCTTACTTTTGTTTCTATAAGCTCTTTACTGACATCATCATGCACTTGGCGCAATTCTTCATCAGTATGCTCTCTTAATTTTGCTGCCTTCATAATTACTGATTCCTTATACCAATGCAATTAATCTCTAGTCAAAAACATCGTACGTATACCAAGCTTAGCATCTGCCAAACGCATACATTCACGAGCTGTTTTTTCAGGAATTCCATCCAATTCGAACAACATTGTTCCAGGCTTAACAGTGGCAACCCAATACTCTGGATTTCCCTTACCTTTACCCATTCTAACTTCAATCGGCTTTTGTGAAACAGGTTGGTCAGGGAAAATCCTGATCCAAAGCTTACCTTTTCGTTTCATATGGCGGTTCATCACAACACGACATGCTTCAATCTGTGTGCTCTTTATCCAACCACGACCAAGACTTTTTAGTCCATACTGACCGAAAGAAATCTTTTCACCTGTAGTCGCTTTACCTTTACGGGATCCACGCTGCACTTTTCTATGCTTGATTCTTTTAGGCATTAAAGGCATTAGTTTCTCCTCCGGTTTCCGCGAATATTAGCTTCATCGGCATCTTTACAAATCCAAACCTTAAGTCCGATCAATCCAGCCATTGTCGCAGCTTCAGCTACTCCATAATCAATATTAGCACGTAATGTATGCAGCGGGATACTTCCCTCTTTATATGACTCAGTACGAGCCAGTTCCGCACCATTCAAACGACCACCGGCAGAAATCTTTACTCCGATACAGCCAGCATCCATTGCAGACTTAATCGCCCGCTTCATCGCACGACGTAAAGAAATTCTGCGAACCAACTGTGTTGCAATATTCTCTGCAACCAACTGTGCATCAGCATCAGCATTCTTTACCTCACGAATCTCAATATAAATTTCTTTATTGGTCATCTTTGCCAGTTCAGCACGAATACGCTCAATATCCTGGCCTTTTCTACCAATAACAATACCAGGGCGAGCCGTATGCACATTTACACGCACACGGTTGGCATAACGCTCAATCCGTACATCAGACACGGCGGCATTTTCCAGACGTTTTTTAACATGCCCACGGATTTTTAAATCCTCATTGAGCATATCGCCAAAGTTTTTCTTATCACTGAACCAGCGCGACTTCCAGTTCTTGTTTACGGCTACCCGTAAACCGATCGGGTTTACTTTCTGTCCCAACGTTCTGCTCCTTACTTTAAATAACACTAAACCTTAAAAAAAATAGGCTCTGCGTCTTAATTATCGATACCATCAGTCAACACCACCTTGATGTGACACATACGTTTAATAACCGGGCTAACCATGCCCCTTGCCCGTGGCCAGTGACGCTTCAACCGAGGTCCCTCGTCAACTACTGCCATCTTGACAATCAAATTGTTAACTTCTAAATCTGCATTATTTTCCGCATTAGCGATTGCTGACTTCAAAGTTTTCGTCAAATGAAAAGCACCCTTACGCGCACTTAAACTAACAACACGTAATGCGGCATCTACTGGTAATCCCTGCATCTGACGTGCTAAATCTCGCACTTTTGTTGGCGATATTCTTACAAATTTTGTGGTTGCCGAAACATCCATAACCTAACCCCACCTCTATTTGTTTGTATGCGCTCCATGCCGACGGAATGTCCGGGTAGGCGCAAACTCACCCAAACGATGACCAACCATATTCTCTGTAACAAATATAGAGAGATGCTTATTCCCATTATGTATTGCAAGTGTATGCCCCACAAATTCAGGTGAAACCATAGAACTACGTGCCCAAGTCTTAATCGGACGACGGTCGCCTGTCTGGTTCATACGCTCAACCTTCTTCAAAAGTTTTTCATCTACATAAGGCCCTTTTTTTAATGATCGTGCCATTGTTTATTTTCTCCGCTTTACAATAAATTTTGATGAATTCTTACGCTTGTTACGCGTCTTGCCACCCTTAGACAGCTTGCCCCAAGGTGAAACAGGATGCCCACCACCGGAACTACGTCCTTCTCCACCACCCATAGGATGGTCAACCGGGTTCATAGCAACACCACGAACTGTCGGACGAATTCCGCGCCAGCGTTTACGCCCAGCCTTACCATCAGTAACACTTCCATGATCAGAGTTACCAACGCGACCAACTGTAGCCAAACATTTAATATTAACAAGTCTTATTTCGCCAGAAGGAAGTTTTACATTAGCAAATTTACCTTCACGCGCCATTAACTGAGCACTCACACCGGCAGTTCTAACCAACTTAGCTCCACCACCAGGTTCAAGTTCAATATTATGTATCGGCGTTCCAAGAGGAATCTTTTCAATAGGCAACGCATTACCTACTGCAGGCTCTGCATCAGGGCCTGAATTAAGAACCATATCTACTTTCAATCCTACCGGAGCGATAATATATCTCTTTTCACCATCTACATAGTTAAGCAAAGCAATGTTTGCCGAACGATTCGGATCATACTCAATTGTAGCTACACGTGCTGGAATCCCAGCCTTATCACGACGAAAATCTATAATACGATACTTACGTTTATGGCCACCACCACGATGTCTGACAGTAATACGTCCAGCCGAGTTACGTCCGGCATTCTGTTTCTTACTCTCGGTCAACGAACGCTCAGGCTTATCAGTCGTCAGTTCCTCAAATGTAGAAACTGTCATGAATCGTCTGCTTGGCGACCTTGGGTTATATGATTTTAACGGCATTTTTTTCCGTACCTTTTACTTATCGGCGGCTTTTTCAGCAACCATTATTAATACATAACGTAACTTATGTTACGTCAATTGTTTCACCTTCTTTAAGAGTAACAACCGCACGCTTCCAATCAGGTCGTTTACCATACTTGGCTGTACGCATACGTTTACGTTTTCCCTTATAATTCATAGTATTCACAGAAGTCACTGTAACATCAAAGTGATTTTCTATGGCTTTTCTAATCTCAATTTTATTGGCATTCGGATGCACTTCGAGCATATACTTATTGTGCTCCTGCAAATTTGTGCCCTTTTCTGTAATCAAGACCTTTTTAATTATCTGTCCATCATTCATTCAGCACCTCCATTACCATCAGTAAGTCTCTGTTTCATAACTTCAAGACCAGCCTTAGTAATAACTACCTGCGGATAACGCAATAACTCATAAACATTAACATCAGAAGCCCGTTGCACCTTAACTTTTGGGATATTCCGGGCAGCCAAGCAAACATTTATATCAACTACGTCCGTCACAATCAAGACCGGAGTTGTTATTTTTAGACTTTTTAATAAATCTTGAAACAACTTAGTCTTTGGCTCTGCCATTTCCAAGCCGTCAAGCACCATAATCTGGTTAGTAAGAACTTTTTCGCTGAACGCACGACGAAACGCCAAACGACCAACCTTCTTATTAACCTTCACAGCATAGCTACGGGGTTTTGGTCCAAAAGCCGCTGCACCACCACGCCATACTGGCGATTGACGATATCCAGCACGAGCACGTCCAGTACCCTTCTGACGCCATGGCTTTTTATTACTACCAGCAACTTCACCTTTATGCTTAGTCGAAGCTGATCCTTGACGAGCCGCATTGCGAGTGGCAACAACCACATCATGCACCGCCTGATCACCAACACCAAGAACCAATAACTCATCAGCCAATTCAAGATCGCCCGATTCCGTTCCATTCATATCATATAATTTTAATTTGCTCATAAACCCCTACCTGACTTCTTTAAGGATTTTCTGACCTCAACAATACCGCCATTAGGTCCCGGTACTGCACCGCGAACTAACATCAAATTGTCATCACCGATCAACTCCACAACCGCCAGACTCTCCATGGTAATTCTCTTATTACCCATGTGCCCAGGCATACGTTGCCCTTTAGCAACACGAGCTGGATAAGAACACTGTCCGATTGAACCAATTTTACGTTTAGCATGTCCACCATGGGTCATACGACCACCACGCATATTATAACGCTTAACTCCACCCTGGAAACCGCGTCCCTTGGAAGTAGCACTAACATCTACGTGTGAACATCCCTCAAAAGTATCAACCTTAATAACGTCACCTTCATTAACTTCTTCAGCTTTATCCAAACCGAATTCCTTCAAATGACGAAGAGGTGCTTTATCTAGTTTCTTAAATTTACCTAATAACGGTTTCTTAACCCGCGACTCTTTTTGCTCAGCAAAACCTAGTTGCGCTGCTTCGTATCCATCATTATCGTTGGTTTTGCGCTGCACAACCAAACACGGCCCAAGCTCAATCACAGTAACTGCAACTCGACGGCCATCACCGTCATATACCTGAGTCATTCCTAATTTTTTTCCAATTAACCCTTGCATGACACCACTCAAATCTTAATTGTTATTCCCACACCAGCCGGCAAATTCAGTTTCTTCAACTCATCCACTGTTTTTGCTGTCGGCTCTACGATATCCAACAAACGCTTATGCGTCCGCATCTCAAACTGATCCATTGCCTTCTTGTTTACATGCGGGCTTTTATTAACGGTATAACGTTCTATAACCGTCGGCAATGGAATAGGTCCAATAACCTGAGACCCTGATCCCTTTGCTGTATCAATTATGTCTAGTACGGCCTGATCCAATACCCCATAATCGTACCCTTGTAATTTTATTCTAATACGTTGACGTTCCATTTATTTTTCCTGGTATCTATTATTAACGGCACCAATGCCGCATCTACCGCTTACTTACTTAACAACTCCTGTTTAATATCCTCCGGTACAATCGCAAACTCTTCAGGCTCCATCGTATAGGTGGCACGCCCGCGAGTTAGTGATCTAATTACCGTAGAATATCCAAACAATTCCGCAAGCGGTACTCCCGCCTGTACAATTTGCATATCTCCATGCGTCTCCATTCCCTTCACTTTTCCGCGACGGGAATTAAGATCGCCCAATACGTCGCCCATAACTTCAGCCGGCGTAACGATATCAAGCGCCATAATTGGCTCAAGCAATTCCGGTCCAGCAGCTGTCACTGCCGCCCTTAATGCCATAACGGAAGCCGATCTGAATGCCACATCTGTAGACAGCTCAGAATCACACGTTCCTCCAACCACTTTCACTAACATATCCACAAGTGCATAACGAGCCAAAACGCCCGTCATGATAACATCCTGCAGACCAGCCTCTATATCCTTACGGAAAACCTGAGGAATAACATTAGTGCTCACTTCAAATTCAATTTTAACACCTTCACGCCTAGGTAAAGGAGATACTTCTAAAATAACATGTCCAACCTGACGATTACCGCCAATTTCACGATCAAAATTATATTCTGCTGTTGCCGTTTTGGTGATTGTCTCATGATACGCAACCATTGGACGCCCAGTATTTGCCTCTACACCATATTCGCGCTTCAAGCGATCCTTGATAATTTCAAGATGAAGCTCGCCCATTCCACTGATAATCTTCTGCCCAGTATCTTCATTAATTCTAACACAGCAGGTTGGGTCTTCTGCCGCCATTGCATCAAGTGCATCAATAAGTTTATCGCGGTCAGCAGTGCTTCTTGGCTCAATTGCCATAAAAATCACCGGCTCCGGAAATTTGATTCGATCCAGCTCAACCGGCATATTCTCATTGCAAAGCGTATCGCCAGTAGTGAAATTTTTAAGACCTATAATAGCACCTATCTCGCCAGAAAAAATCTTATCAACATCAGTGCGATCATTTGCATGCAAACGCAACAAACGGCTAATACGCTCACGCTTACCAAGACGGGGATTGAAAATATTTGATCCCTTTTTAAGAACACCAGAATAAACCCGAACAAATGCCATTTTCCCCATATACGGGTCGTTTATAACCTTAAATACTAATGCAGCCAAGGATGCACTGTCATCAGCAATAAATTCCAGCTGTTCGTCAGTCTTTGGATGCACTCCGACAACCGGAGGCATATCCAATGGCGATGGCAAATACGATACTACTGCATCCATCAATTGTTGAACACCACGATTCTTAAGAGAAGAACCACATAAAACCGGCAACATTACACCAGCCAAAGTTACACGGCGAATGCCAGCACGTAAAATATCAGAATCAAGGTCAGGATTTTCAAGATAAGCCTCCAGAACCTCTTCATCAGTTTCAGCAACACTTTCAATCAGATGAACCCTTGCACGTTCTGCCTCAGCACCTAATTCAGGCGGAATAGGCTCAACAACCATATCCATACCTTTAGATGATTCATCATAACTGATAGCCTTTAAATCAATCAAATCAATGACACCCTTAAAGTTTTCCTCGCGACCCCAAGCCAATTGAAGTGGAACGGCATTCGAACCTAAACTCTTACGCATGTCCGCAACAACTCGATCAAAATCAGCCCCCATACGATCCATCTTATTAATAAAAGCAATCCGTGGAACTGAATACTCTTCCGCCTGACGCCATACCGTTTCAGACTGCGGCTGAACACCACCAACACCACAAAAAACACCCACTGCCCCATCAAGAACTCTTAAAGAGCGCTCAACTTCAACAGTAAAATCAACATGCCCAGGTGTATCTATAATATTAATTTGACAATCATTCCAAAAACAAGTAGTTGCCGCACTGGTAATAGTAATGCCGCGTTCTTTTTCCTGCTCCATATAATCCATCACCGCCGTGCCATCATGCACTTCGCCAACTTTATATACTTTACCGGCATAATAAAGAATACGCTCAGTGGTAGTGGTCTTGCCCGCATCAATATGAGCAATAACGCCAATATTACGAACCATGGATAAACCACTATCGCGCTCAGTAGCTTCGCGTTTAACGTTGCCTGCCGTGCTTTTGCGTTTTTTGTTATTGTCCAAAACCATTACCATTTTCTTTTATTCCTGCACCTTACGACAAAACTACCATGCATAATGAGCAAAAGCTTTATTAGCCTGTGCCATTCTATGCGTATCATCTTTTTTCTTTATAACACTGCCCTGATTGTTATATGCATCCATCAACTCCATAGCTACAGCACGCTGCATTGGAACACCGCGACGCCCCTTTGAAGATGAAATCATCCAACGAATTGCCAGAGCTAACTGACGGTCACGGTGAACTTCAACCGGGACCTGATACGTTGCACCACCAACACGGCGAGACTTAACTTCAACGCGCGGCTTCATATTGTCAACTGCTCTAATCAACACCTCTAGTGGATCTTCACTCATTTTTTCATCAATTGTAGTAAGCGCTCCATATACAATACGCTCAGCTGTAGTCTTTTTACCGCGCTCCATCACGTAGTTGATGATCTTTGCAACAAGTTCACTATTAAACTTTGGATCAGGAGTTACACTCCGTTTCTCTGCTCTCCGCCTTCTGGCCATCTTTTACTCCGACATTATTTAACTTCCCGTCAATATACACTACTTAACCATCCGGCCAAGCCCGTAAATACCGACAGAAAGTCAGAATTCTTTAAACAAAATTAGATGCATCAACCTTTTGGCTGTTTAACACCGTACTTAGAACGACTCTGCTTGCGACCATCAACGCCCAAGCTATCCAATGTGCCACGCACAATATGGTAACGTACACCTGGTAAATCGGAGACACGACCGCCTCTGACCAATACTACACTATGTTCCTGTAGATTGTGACCCTCACCAGGAATATACGCATTAACTTCAAACCCAGAAGTCAAACGAACTCTCGCCACTTTACGCAAAGCAGAGTTAGGCTTTTTAGGAGTCATTGTCTTTACCTGCAGACAAACTCCACGTCTTTGGGGACACCCCACCAAAGCAGGACACTTAACCTTTTTACGTATCTTCTTACGGCCTTTTCTTACAAGTTGATTAATTGTAGGCATATTTTCTTCTTTCTCTATTTGGTAAAATCAGCCGGAACAATATCACTATTTTTCCGGTTCAACAAGCTTAACCTAATAAATCTTGCAATTTTTTTTCTGCATCAGTTTTATCCTTGGCTTTTTCATCTTCCAAAGGCTCCACTAATGGCACTAATTTAATATCACGATACATGTGGAATCCGGTTCCGCCAGGAATCAAATGCCCCATAATTACATTCTCTTTAAAGCCACGCAATGTGTCCTTTTTGCCCAGTGTTGCAGCGTCAGTTAACACACGCGTAGTGTCCTGGAAAGATGCAGCAGAAATAAAACTATCAGTTTCAAGCGATGCTTTCGTGATACCAAGCAGAGCCGGTGTTGCTTCCGCCGGACGCTTTCCTTCACGTATTGCAGCTTCATTTTCTTCCAAAAATGCCTGCTTCATCACTTGCTCACCCCACAAGAAATCAGTATCGCCTGGATCCGTAACACGTACTTTACGCAACATCTGACGAACTATAATCTCAATATGTTTATCATTAATTTCTACACCCTGCAGTCTATAAACCTGCTGAACTTCACTTACCAAGTACTCCTGCAACTCCTGGGGTCCGCAAACTTCTAGAATTTCCTGTGGCACAACTGGCCCATCAGTAAGTTGCTGTCCTTTACGAACTCTATCACCCTTAAATACAACAATATGTTTCCCCATAGGGATAAGATGCTCTTCTGTACCACCAGTGATTTCATCACGGAGAATAAGACATCTACGTCCGCGTTGGTTAGGACCAAAGTCAACAATACCTTCAATCTTAGCAATCTCAGCAGCATCACGCGGCTGACGAGCTTCAAATAACTCTGCAACTCGCGGCAAACCACCAGTAATATCTTTTGTCTTTGAATCCTTACGTGGAATCTTAGCCAATTGATCACCAGGCTTAACCTTATCACCAGCCTTAACAATAACGTGAGCACCGGTAGGAATACTATAAAATCCCAATATTTCTTTACCAGATGCATCTCTAATCACAATCTGTGGATGCAAATCTTCTTTACTTTCAAGAATAACAGTACCCTCAAGGCCAGTAACTTCATCAACCTCAGTCTTCATTGTTACGTTATTTACAAAATCAACAAATTCAATAGCCCCTTCCTGCTCGGCAAGAACTGGCACACTGTATGGATCCCATTTCGCAATCATCTTTTCTGCTTTAACTGTAACTCCGTCATCAACCAACAAAATGGAACCAAGGTTAAGTGTATAACGTTCAAGCTCAACACCAGAATCAGAATATACTCCAATTGCACCATTCTTATTTAACACAACATGATCGCCTTCCTTATTACGAACCACGCGTAAATCGTGATAACGTATAGCCCCAGCGTTCTTAGTGTTAATTTCCGGCTGTTTAAAACTTGTACTAGCCGTACCACCAATATGGAAAGTACGCATAGTAAGCTGTGTTCCTGGCTCACCAATTGACTGGGCGGCAATAATACCAACCGCCGTTCCGATTTCAACCGGACCACCAGTAGCAAGATCACGTCCATAACATTTTGCACAAAGACCAGTGCGCGATTCACAAGTTAATACACTGCGCATTCTAACTTTCGTTATATTCTTGGAAAGAATCAAGTCGCATGCCTCTTCGTTGATTTCATTACCAGCCTTAACAATAACTTCGCCATCAGGACAAACCACATCTTCAAGTACAGTACGACCAAGTGTATGTGTACGTAATGTTGTAAGATCATCTTCTCCATCAGCCATTACCGCAAGATCAGCACCATTAACAGTCTTACAATCCTGTTCAACAATAATAACATCCTGAGATACATCAACCAATTTACGAGTCAAATATCCCGCATCCGCAGTTTTAAGTGCTGTATCAGCCAATCCTTTACGAGCACCATGCGTACTAATAAAGTATTCCAATACAGTTAAACCTTCACGGAAGTTAGAAATAATAGGACGCTCAATAATCTCACCAGATGGTTTAGCCATCAAACCGCGCATCCCCGCCAACTGACGAATCTGCTGACGACTACCACGAGCCTTTGAGTCTACCATCATATAAACGGGGTTGATTTCATTGCTATCAATATCATTCTCTTCAATTGCACGGTACATAGAATTGGAAATATTTTCAGTAGCATCAGTCCAGATATCAATAATCTTATTATAACGCTCACCATCAGTAATAATACCCTGACGATATTGGTTATCAACTTCAGCAACCGTACTCATAGCACCATTGATAATAACTTTCTTATCAGCAGGAATAATCATATCCACCATACCAATCGATACACCAGCCAATGTAGCATTTTCAAACCCTAAGCTTTTCAGTCTATCAAGGATTTCAACAGTTACATTTTTACCGGTGAGTTTATGGCATTGCCAAATTAAATTACCAAGCACACCCTTGTTAACCACCTTGTTTACAAACCCCATGCCGTCAGGCCACAACTCATTAAAAATAACGCGCCCAACAGTAGTTTCTATCAATTTAGATTCTTTGTCTCCAAAAACTGTATCTTTACCAAAATCAGGATTCGCAAACAGAATTCTGTCATGCAACAATAAAGATCTATCATCATAAGCAACTCTAACTTCATCAGTATTACCAATAATAGCTAAACGCTCATTCTTAGATCTTTTCTTCTTAGAAAATTGACTAAGCTTATCTTTGTGCGCAAGTGCAGTCATATAATAAATACCCAATGCAATATCTTGCGTAGGTGTCATTATAGAATTACCACTGGAAGGTGAAAAAATACTATTTGTTGACATCATCAACAATTTAGTCTCAATCTGTGCTTCAATTGAAAGTGGCACATGAACAGCCATCTGGTCACCATCAAAGTCAGCATTAAACGCTGTACAAACCAAAGGATGAATACGCAATGCATCACCTTCAACAAGTACCGGCTCAAATGCCTGCATACTAAGTCTATGCAATGTAGGTGCACGGTTGAGCATAACAGTCTTGCCGCGTGTTACATCTTCAATAATATCCCAAACTTCCGGCGACTGCTTCTCAATAAGTTTCTTTGCACTACGAACTGTATGTGCAGCACCAAGATCTTTAAGACGCTTAATAATAAACGGCTCAAATAAAACTAACGCCATTTTCTTAGGCAAGCCACACTGATGCAACTTAAGCTCAGGTCCAACAACAATTACAGAACGTCCAGAATAATCAACACGCTTACCCAGCAGGTTCTGACGGAAACGACCACCCTTACCACGAAGCATATCACTCAATGATTTAAGAGGTCTGTTACCAGCCCCCGTTACAGCACGTCCATGTCTACCATTATCAAATACCGCATCAACAGCTTCCTGTAACATGCGCTTTTCGTTTCTGATAATTACATCAGGAGTCTTCAATAACAACAAGTTCTTCAAACGATTGTTACGATTGATAACACGACGATACAGGTCATTCAAATCAGATGTAGCAAAACGACCACCTTCCAGCGGAACCAAGGGCCGCAAATCAGGCGGAATAACCGGCAGAACTTCCAATACCATCCACTCAGGACGTGTTTCGCTACGACGGAAACCTTCAACAGCCTTCATGCGTTTAGAAAGTTTCTTACGTGTCTGTTTACTGCGAGTGTTTTCAATATCTTCTTCTAACTGATCAATCAAAGAATCCAAATCTAGTTTACGAAGCACATCACGAACAGCGTCAGCCCCCATACGTGCATCAAAACTATCGCCATATTTATCTTCGGCTTCACGAAACTCTGTATCAGTAAGCAACTGCTTCTCTTTTAACGGCGTATCACCAGGATCAACAACAATATAATCCTCATAATAGAGAACACGCTCAAGACTACTTGCTGTCATATCAAGCATCAAACCAATTCGGCTTGGCGTACATTTAAAAAACCAAATATGCGATACAGGAACAGCCAATTCAATATGTGCTAAACGCTCACGTCTAACACGAGAAACTGTCACCTCAACACCACAACGGTCACAAATCACACCTTTATGCTTAATTCTCTTATATTTTCCACAACTACACTCCCAGTCCTTAGTCGGCCCAAAAATGCGCTCGCAAAATAATCCACCACGTTCCGGTTTATATGTCCGGTAATTAATCGTTTCAGGATTTTTAACTTCACCTCGGCTCCACGCACGGATAGTCTCCGGCGCCGCCAACGTGATCGATACATGATCTAATTTGTCATATTCTGATAATTCTGATAATTCTCTTCCAGCGTAGTAATTCAAGTTCTACCCCCTATTAAAAAGCTCTGTACTTGACTTCTCACCCTTTACCCTAACATTAAGGCAAAGACCGCGCAGTTCGTTGATAAGCACGCTGAACGACTCCGGCATACCGGCCGACAACGTGTTTTCTCCTTTTACAATCGACTCATAAATCCGCGTTCTTCCAGCAACATCATCACTCTTAACTGTCAAGAGTTCCTGCAATGTAAACGCAACACCATAAGCCTCAAGCGCCCAAACTTCCATTTCACCAAGTCGCTGTCCACCATACTGGGCTTTACCACCCAAAGGTTGCTGCGTAACAAGTGAATAAGGACCAACCGCTCGTGCGTGAATCTTGTCTGTCACGAGATGATGAAGCTTCAGCATATAAATTTCACCAACAACCACACGCTGATCAAGTTTTTCACCGGTACGTCCATCAAACAATTCCGTTTTTCCATCGGCAGGAAGGTTTGCCTGTTCAAGATATTCCATAATCTTCTTCTCGGAAATACCATCAAACACCTGTGTTGCGGCATTCATACCCAAAATTCTGCAAGCCGCACCTAAATGCGTTTCCAGTACCTGTCCGACATTCATACGAGATGGCACACCAAGTGGATTCAAAACAATATCAACTGGTCTTCCATTTGGTAAAAATGGCATTTCGCAATCCGGCATAATTCGCGAAACAACACCTTTGTTACCATGACGACCAGCAAGTTTATCACCAACATTAAGCTTCTTCTTAGCTGCAATATATACTCGCACCTGCTTAATAATTCCGGCATCCAACTCATCGCCGCTCTCAATACGATCAAGATTACGTTCGCGTCCTTCATTAAGATCAGCAAACTTCGGCGTAAACTCACCAATAATTTCATCAATCTTAATCTGTATAGGGCTACTCTCAATGTGAATATGCTCACTGCACGAAGCAAGCTTACGTAACAACGTCTTTGTAATTTTACGGTTTGCAGGAATGATAATCTCATCCGTTTCCACATCAACAACATCAAGCGGAATCTTTTCACCAAGCAAGATATTACTCAAAGCTTCCGTAAGCTCTTCAGTCAACTCGGCAACATTCTTTTTATAATCTTCCTTAATGTTTTTGACCTGACGTTTTCTGTCTGCAGGAGTATCAGCATTATTAGTTTTCACTTCACGTGTAGCAGTAGTCTGAACATCAATCACAATTCCTCTAACCCCACTAGGAACAGTTAAAGAAGTATCACGAACTTCAGCTGCTTTTTCGCCAAAAATAGCTCTTAACAACCGTTCTTCAGGTGCCAGCTCCGTTTCGCTTTTTGGAGTGATTTTACCAACCAGAATATCGCCAGGCTTAACCCGCGCACCAACACGGATAACTCCGTCTGCTGCCAGATTCTTCAAGGCCTCTTCCCCAACATTTGGGATATCACGAGTAATTTCCTCTGGGCCAAGCTTAGTATCACGTGCACCAATTTCAAAATCTTGAATATGAATTGATGTAAACACATCATCACGTACAATACGCTCACTTAGCAAAATAGCATCCTCAAAATTGTATCCACCCCAAGGCATAAATGCAACAGTCAAGTTCTTGCCAAGAGCAAGCTCTCCACCATCGGTAGCAGGGCCATCAGCAATCACGTCACCACTGTTAATTTTCTGCCCAATTTCAACAATAGGCTTCTGATTAAAACATGTACCAGCATTAGTGCGGCGAAACTTTTCTAGATTATATTCCATAAAAGTTTCTTTATCAGCTTTTTTTGCCGGAATCTTGCCGTCATCAGATATAATGATCTTCGTAGCAGAAACATAAGCAACTACTCCTGTTTTCTCAGCAAGAACCGTTACACGTGAATCACGAGCAACAACGCTTTCAAGACCCGTTGCAACATACGGTGCCTCCGGACGTAATAGCGGAACCGCCTGACGCATCATATTAGACCCCATCAATGCACGGTTAGCATCATCATGTTCCAAAAACGGAATCAAGCCAGCAGCAATACTAATAACCTGCTTCGGAGAAACATCCATGTACTGAACTTCCTCACGTGGAACTTCCAAAAAGTCAGCACGATAACGAACCATAACCTTTTCATTCACAAACCTGCTATCATCTGTTAAAGGAGCATTCGCCTGTGCAATAACAAAGGTTTCTTCAATATCAGCAGAAAGATAAGAGACCTTATCACTAACAACGCCATTAACAACCTTACGGTATGGACTTTCAATAAATCCGTAATCATTAACCTTAGCATAAATACCAAGTGAAGAAATTAGACCAATATTCGGCCCTTCAGGTGTTTCAATAGGACATATACGACCGTAATGACTACTATGTACATCGCGAACCTCAAAACCAGCACGCTCTCTACTCAAACCACCAGGTCCCAACGCACTTAAACGACGTTTATGTGCAAGCTCTGATAACGGGTTAGTCTGATCCATAAACTGACTTAGCTGACTACGACCAAAGAAATCCTGTACAACTGCCGATAGCGATTTTGAATTCACAAGCTTCTGCGGTGTAAGCACTCCCTTAGTAGGATCAAACAAAGTCATTCTTTCACGAACCAAACGCTCAGTACGGACCAATCCAACACGACACTGATTTTCCAGCAATTCACCAATAGTACGAACACGACGACTTCCAAGATGATCAATATCATCAACCGTTGCCTCGCCCTTACGCACGGAAATTAAATGGCGGATAGTTTCAACAATATCAAGTTTATCAAGAACACGAAGATCCTTATCAACTTCACCCTCAAGACCAAGTTTCTGATTGATCTTATGACGACCAACACGACCCAAATCATAACGGCGTGGATCAAAGAACAAACGACGTAGCAACTGCTTTGCATTTGACGGCGTCGCAGGATCACCAGGACGCAAACGATGGTAAATATCTTTTAACGCATCATCAGAATTCTGATTTGGATCCGCAGTAACGCTAACCATAAAAATACCGCCATCCCAAGATACATCAACAACCTCAACAGTTTTAAATCCTGCCGTTTTTGCCTGCTGTAAAATCTCCACCGTTACCGGATCATACTTACGCGCAATAACGTTCTTTGAATCAATATCAATCAAATCCGTCTTTAACGCCAAATTAACAAGATCTTCTTCAACATAAGCCTTATTGCTTTTTAATTCCTTAAATTCATAAAACAGACCAAGCAACTCTTCATCAGTACTGTAGCCAATCGCACGAAGAAATGTCGTTGCCAAAAACTTACGACGACGACGACGACGATCCATAAATACCCAAATCAAATCACTAGTATCAAACTGTATCTCAATCCACGATCCACGATCAGGAATAACGCGAACAGAATATATTGTCTTTCCATTTGTATGCAAAGAAGATTCAGAGCATATTCCGGGAGAACGATGCAACTGACTAACAACAACACGTTCAGCACCATTGACAACAAAGGCACCAGTATTGGTCATTAACGGGATTTCACCCATAAAAACAGCTTCTTCTCTTACTTCTTCACCATCCTGAAGCCTAAAAGTAGCGCGTAAAGGCGCTGCATAAGTAGATCCATAACGCAAACAATCCAATGCGCTTAGCTTAGAATCTGATAATTCATATTTAACAAAATCTACAATATAACGGCCATCGTAACTCTCAATTGGAAACACTTCTTTAAAAACAGCCTGTAAACCTTTATTTTTCCGCTTAGAAGGACTCTCGTCTTTCTGGAGAAATTTTAGATATGATTTGGTTTGAATATCAATCATATCCGGTGGAGCTATAACCGCCTTTAATTTTCCGAAGTTCTTTCTATCGCCCATTCCGTACCTCGTTCGTAAGTTCTTATTATCCGGCCTGAAATCATCCTGCATATCAGCCGAACCAAAACATCCATAAACCTAACAAAGCCCGCCAAAACTATGTATAAAACTCTTTATACAAGCCTGGATGACCATTTCTTATTCAAATTGTCCTAAACAACAACCAAGGTATTGACCCGCTAAGAGTCAATACCTTCGGTTGGTTTAGTAAAAACAAATTACTTAATTTCAACTGTTGCGCCAGCTGCTTCCAGCTTACCTTTGATCTCTTCAGCATCTTCTTTTGAAAGACCTTCTTTGACCGCTTTAGGTGCACTTTCAACAAGTTCCTTGGAATCTTTAAGTCCAAGACCAGTAATGGCACGAACTTCTTTAATAACTCCAATTTTCTGACCGCCGATTTCAGTAAGCATTACAGTAAACTCAGTCTGCTCTTCTGCAGCTGCGCCACCGCCAGCATCTCCGCCACCGCCAACTGCTGCAACTGCAACCGGAGCTGCTGCTGAAACACCTAGACGATCTTCGAGAGCTTTTACGAGCTCTGAAAGCTCTAGCACTGAAATAGTTTCAATCCAATCAATAAATTCCGCCATCTTGCCTTCAACAACAGGGCTATCACTTTTAACTTCTTCTGCAGCTGCTTCCTTAACTTCCTCTGCCATGACTAACTTCTCCTCTAATACGCACTCACATATAAGTACTATATCTTCTTTTTATTTACTCACCATTTTTCTTATCTGCAACCGCCTTCAGGACGTACAGCAGCGTTAACAGTTTCTGGTTAACAACCCCTACAAGCTGGGTCATTGGTGCCGCAACTGTTCCGACAAACATTCCTAGCATAACTTCACGCGATGGCATATCAGCCAAAGCTTTAACATCAACTGCCGTTAGACCTCTATCACCCAATAATCCGCCTTTTACGACAGGTAATTTAGTCTGTATTGCATAGTTTTTAATAGATTTTGCAATAACAGTAACGTCTCCGGTACCGCTAATAGCAGCAGTAGGACCAATGAAGCACTCGCCATCAATTGTCTTACCTAATTTTTCAGCCGCTTTCGCATAAATCTTATTTCTAATAATCTGCAATTTGCCGTCATCAGCACGAAGCTTACCTCGCAATTCATCGAACTGCTCCATCGTCATACCACGGCAATCAGCCAAAATAACATAATCTGCAGAATCAAGATTATCGCTATACTCTCTTAAAATAGCTTCTTTTTCCGGTCTCATCGTTAATCCTTAATCCTTACTCTGATGCCGGCACCCATAGTAGTGCTAACAGTGCAACGTTTAACGTATTCACCTTTAGCTGCAGCAGGGCGCTCGTGCAACACAGCGTCAATAACTGTTTTAACATTTTCCAGAAGTGCAGCAGGCTCAAATGAAACTTTTCCAAACAAAAAGTTTATATTAGCCTGACGATCCATTCTGAAATTAACCTTACCAGCTTTTGCCACCTTTACAGCGGCAGCGGTATCATCAGTTACCGTTCCAGTCTTCGGGTTAGGCATCAGTCCGCGTGGTCCTAATACACGACCAAGCTTACGAACTTCTTTCATCGCCTCTGGCGTAGCAATTGCCACATCAAAGCCAACCCAGCCACCCTTCACCTTCTCAAGCATATCTTCAAACCCAACAGAATCAGCCCCTGCAGCAGTCGCAGCATCCGCCGCTTCACCCGTTGCAAATACTAACACTTTAGCATCTTTACCAGTGCCGTTCGGCAATGATACAGAGCCTCGTATCGAGTTTTCAGACTTACGAGGATCAACACCCATATGCATGGACATCTCCATCGTCTCATCAAAATTCGCAGGATGATTCTCCTTCAAAAAGGCTATCGCCTCTTCCAACCCAACAGTTTCTGTCGGGACTGTTTCAAGAATCTTGCGTAATTTCTTACCAGTCTTTGCCATTTATTAACCTCTTTTTGAGAGTCCGCTTTACCGCCTACTTTATAATTAACCGTTAATTATATCGTTACCGGGGCTACTCTACTTCAATACCCATGCTTCGCGCTGTACCAGCAATAATGCTTATACGCGCTTCATCATCAACTGCATTAAGATCATCTTTTTTGATCTCCGCAATCTCCAACAACTGTTCACGAGTCACTTTACCAACTTTATCACGATTCGGTACACCCGACCCTTTAGCCAAACCAACCGTACGTTTCAATAACGACGCTGCAGGTGGACTTTTTGTGATAAATGTAAAGGACCTATCCTGAAAAACTGATATAACAACTGGTATAACCAAACCAGCCTGATCCTGTGTCTTTGCGTTAAATGCCTTACAGAACTCCATAATATTAACACCATGTTGCCCCAATGCAGGACCAACAGGCGGTGCCGGATTAGCCTGCCCGGCAGGAATCTGTAGCTTAATTTTTCCTGTGACTTTCTTAGCCATTCTTTTTCTCCATCAAAACCCACTGTCTTTCAACTGGTGAGGATACACCTACTATTCTTCGCGTTCTACTTGCCAATATTCCAATTCGACCGGTGCTGCTCTTCCGAAAATAGCAACCGACACTTTAATCTTTCCGCGGTCAGGGTCAACTTCTTCAACAATTCCATTGAAGCTAACAAACGGACCATCAATAATTTTTACCGTCTCGCCAGGCTCAAAACTAATCTTCGGCTTAGCCGAATCAGTCTTATCTTCCGCCTGATCTAAAATATCCTGTACTTCCGAATCTCTTAGCGGTACCGGACATTCCCCTCCGATAAAGCCGATTGTGCCAGGTGTATCTTTTATAAAATACCATGCCCGCTCTCTAATATTACGCTCTTCATCAAAAAGAGCCATATTAACCAACACATACCCAGGAAAAAACTTACGGGTACTAGTTGAACGCACACCTTTTTTGACCTCGGATACCTTCTCCGTAGGAATCAATACTTCCTCAATATATTCATCCATCTCCGCCGACTCACGACGAATCATAATGCTATCTCGAACCTTGTATTCCTGTCCGGTCAACGTATGTAATACAAACCACTGTTTTTCCATAAGAATTTTGCCTTAGGTCAATAACTTCAAAATCTCTACAAGAACCTTGTCAGAAACGGCTATGAACAAACTAAACAACACAACCGAAACAATAACAACTACAGTAGATCCAACTAACTCCTGACGCTCCGGCCATGTGATCTTATGCATCTCTGCACCAACATCAGAAAAAAAGCCTTTAATGCCACTTAAAATACTCTGCTTTTCACTCATAACTAGCTGAACTCTCTACCTAAAACTACTCAAAACTAAATATTCGCCGCCATTTTACTGGCAGGCCAGGAGGGAATCGAACCCCCAACCCTCGGTTTTGGAGACCGATGCTCTGCCAAATTGAGCTACTGGCCTAACAAACACCTAGTCCCGCAAAAAAATTATTTATTTAACTTCTCTATGCACTGTATGTTTCCGATCAAAACGACAGTACTTCTTGAGCTCTATACGCTCAGCCATTGTCTTTTTATTACGCGTCTTAATGTAATTACGCCGCTTGCACTCCGTACAAGCCAATATTGCATGATCTCTCGCCATTACAGCCCCATCCGGTTAAAATCAAAATATCGAGGCGTTCAGCTTCTGAACGCCCCGATCTTTATTTGTTAATTTATGATTTAATTGTTACAACTGTCCCAGCACCAACAGTACGCCCACCTTCACGAATAGCAAAGCGCATCTTTTCTTCCAATGCTACAGGAACAATCAACTTAACGTCCATGTGAATATTATCACCAGGCATAACCATCTCAACACCTTCAGGCAATGTAACATCACCTGTTACATCAGTTGTACGGATGTAAAACTGAGGACGGTATCCTTTAAAGAATGGAGTATGACGTCCACCTTCATCCTTGCTTAGAATATACACTTCGCAATTAAAATCAGTGTGCGGTGTAATAGATCCTGGTTTAGCCAGTACCTGCCCACGCTCTACATCTTCTTTCTTAATACCACGAAGTAGTACACCAATGTTATCACCGGCTCTACCTTCATCAAGAAGCTTACGGAACATTTCAACACCAGTAACTGTTGTCTTTACCGTGTCTTTAAGACCAATAATTTCAACCTCTTCGCCAACCTTAATAATTCCGCGCTCAACACGACCTGTTACAACTGTTCCGCGTCCTTCAATTGAGAACACATCCTCAATCGGCATCAAGAAATCCTGATCAATAACACGAACTGGCTCTTCAATATAGCTATCCAACGCATCTAGCAAGTCTTGAATACATTGACATGCAGGATCGTCAGGTGAGTTAGCCTGTGTTGCAGAAAGTGAATCACCCTGAATAATTGGGATATCATCGCCAGGATAATCATATTTCGAAAGTAACTCTCTGATTTCAAGTTCAACCAATTCCAATAATTCCGGATCGTCAACCAAATCTACCTTATTAAGAAAAACAACAATCGCCGGCACACCAACCTGACGAGCAAGTAGAATATGCTCACGAGTCTGAGGCATTGGACCATCAGCTGCACTTACAACCAAAATAGCTCCATCCATCTGTGCGGCACCAGTAATCATGTTTTTAACGTAATCAGCATGACCAGGGCAATCAACATGAGCATAATGACGATTCTCTGAACTGTACTCAACATGAGATGTCGCAATAGTCATAATCTTTGTTGAATCACGGCGACCTTGTGATTCAGAAGCCTTTGCCACTGTATCGTATGCAACAAACTCACATAACCCTTTAAGTGACTGCACTTTTGTAAGTGCTGCTGTCAATGTAGTCTTACCATGGTCAACGTGACCAATTGTTCCTACGTTTACATGCGGTTTTGATCTGTCAAATGTTTCCTTTGCCATCGTGTACTTCCTCCAACTAACTATTTTCTATATTATACTCTTCTTCAAACTATGGAGCCCATGAGCGGGATTGAACCGCTGACCTCGTCCTTACCAAGGACGTGCTCTACCGACTGAGCTACATGGGCGACCTAATATTTCATCCGCTTCAGTAGCCACCTACTTAACAACAGAAAAACAACCGTACAAAACATCCACTAACCAAATGATCATTGATTAATCGCCTGCAGTACCGCCGTCTATCTAAATTTTTATTATCGCTTGATTCCTTTCTTTCGGGAGTCAAAACCGCAACAACTTATCAAAATATGCAACTATGTCAACTATCTAACGAATATTTTTTTAAAAATTTAATAACGCCTCTTCTAAAACTCCAATATGAAGCTATTTTTACCCATTATACATCAAAAGCCCGCCAGCCAGCAAAATCTCACGCTGTCTATCGGAAATATTCAAAACCAATGCGATATCAACACCCTTTGTCTCGTTTCTCAAAACAACACTATCATTTCCCATGACCGCACTCCTAAAACCTTTAATCTTTAATATATCACCCTGATCAATCTTTTCATAATCAGATTGATCGGCAAACATAAATGGTACAATCCCGAAATTTATCAAATTTGCCATGTGAATACGCTCTATAGACTTAGCAATCACAACCTTTACCCCCAAAAACATCGGACACAAAGCCGCATGCTCACGACTAGACCCCTGCCCATAAGATTCACCAGCCACAATCACATTCGCAATACCGGCATCACGATTCAATGCCGCACGCCCCGGAAACTCAGGATCAACACCCTCAAACACAAACTCTGCATACTTAGCAATATTAGACCTATATTTCAACCTAGCACCAGCCGGCATAATATGGTCAGTCGTAATCTTATCACCAACCTTAATTGCCGATATTCCATTTAGAGCCTCCGCACATTCTTCACCAGCAGGAACTACACCAATATTCGGACCACGCACAACTTCAACATCACTATTTGCCTCACGTGACAACCCAATAAAATGCGAATCATCAATCTTAAACGTTTTAGGCATTTTCACTTTGGGATACTTGATATCAATCACGCCTTCAGGATCAACAAAACAACCACGCAATGCCGCCAAAGCAGCCGTTGCCGGACTAACCAAATAGACATCAGCCGACGGAGTTCCTGAACGCCCCTCAAAATTCCTATTACTGGTACGCAACGAAACCGCATTTGTTCCTGGCGACTGTGAATTCCCAATACAAAAGCCACACGCACTTTCCAATAAACGTGCACCACTGCTCAATAAATCACTCAGATACCCTTCCTCTGCCAGCATATTCAATACCTGCCGCGACCCCGGTGCAATCCCAAAACTAACATCAGGATGAACAACCTTACCCTTCAATAACTTTGCCACAGTCTTCAAATCAACATAAGATGAATTTGTACAAGAACCAATCAAGACCTGATCAACTTTCTTTCCCGCCAACGATATAATAGGAACAACATTCCCCGGCGAATGCGGAGCTGCCGCCATCGGCATAACTTCAGATAGATCAATTTTAACCACCTGTGCATACTCAGCATCCTCATCCGCAACAATCTCATGCCATACACCCCCACGCTCCTGAGCTGCCAAAAATTTCTTCGTAACATCATCACTAGGAAACACTGAAGTTGTAACACCAAGCTCAGCACCCATATTGGTAATCGTCGCTCGCTCCGGAACCTCAAGGTTTTTCAAACCATCACCGCCATATTCAATAATACAACCAACATTACCTTTAGTACCAAAAATCTCCAGCACCTTCAAAATAACATCCTTAGCACTTACCCACGGACGCAACTCACCAGTCAGCTCAACCTTAATCACCTTCGGAGCAGTCAAATAAAAAGCCCCACCCCCCATAGCAACCGCAACATCAATTCCGCCGGCTCCTATGGCAATCATACCAACACCACCACCAGTAGGTGTGTGTGAGTCAGAGCCAAGCAATGTTTTACCCGGCACACCAAAACGCTCAAGATGCACCTGATGACATATCCCATTCCCCGGCGGCGAGAAAACAGCACCATAACGAGCCGCTGCCGAACGTAAATACGCATGATCATCAGCATTCTCAAACCCAACCTGAACCGTGTTATGATCAATATAGCTCACCGCCAGCTCACACTTAACCTTCTCAATACCCATGCTTTCAAACTGCAAATACGCCATTGTACCAGTAGCATCCTGCGTCAACGCCTGATCAATTCTAATTGCAACCTCTTCACCGGCAACCAAATTACCGCTAATCAAATGCTCCGACAAAATCTTTTCTACAACATTCATTCCCATTTTATTTTTCCTTTATTTTCACTCGTTCATCGTTCGAGTAATAACCGTATCCTTCGCTTCATCCATCATCTCAGGATAATCCAACGTATAATGCAACCCCCTACTTTCTTTACGTTGCATTGCCGATTTAACAATCAACTCTGCCACTGCCGCAATATTTCTCAACTCCAACATATCAGGTGTAACCAGATAATCCAGATAATACTCTCGAATTTCCTGTTTAAGATTTCTAATCCTACGATAAGCACGCTCCAACCTCTTATCAGCTCTAACAATACCTACATAATCCCACATACAAGTACGCAACTCACTCCAGTTATGTTCAACCACAATCTGCTCATCACTACGTACAGCATCACCAAATTCCCAATCGGGAATAGCAACCTTATCATACGACTCCGCTTTCGGCATCTCACCAATAAATCTTACCATCTCACACGAACAAACCAATGCTTCCAATAACGAATTACTAGCAAGTCTATTTGCTCCATGTAACCCGGTACAAGCCACCTCACCACAGGCGTAAAGCCCATCTAATTCGGTACGACCATCAATAGTAGCCTTAACCCCACCACAAAAATAATGTGCCGCTGGAACAACCGGCACCAAGTCACGTGCCATATCAATTCCAAAACCAAGACACTTTTTATAAATATTCTCAAATCTCTCTTTCAAAAATTCTTCTGATTTGTGTCGCACATCAAGATACATACAAAGCTCGCCATGCTCTTTCATTTCATGGTCAATAGCACGTGCCACAATATCACGAGGCGCCAAACTCTGACGATTATCATATTTATCCATAAAAGGATGCCCTGCCGCATCAACCAGCATCGCCCCCTCGCCACGTACCGCCTCACTAATCAAAAATGATTTCGCATCAGGATGATGAAGACAAGTAGGATGAAACTGAATAAACTCCATATTAGCAATCGGAACCCCCCCCCGCCATGCCATTGCAACCCCATCGCCGGTAGCAACATCAGGATTACTCGTATATAAATACACTTTCCCACCACCACCACTAGCAAGCACAACATGCGGAGCACGCACTACTGCCATTTCTTTAGTACTACTATCCAACACATAAGCACCCACACAACGATTATCAGAATCAATCCCCAGCCAGCTAGTAGTAATCAAGTCCACCACCATAAAATGATCACAAATGGTTATATTCGGAGATTCAGCAACCTGTGCCAAAAGAGCCGCCTCAACTTTTGCACCAGTAATATCCCCAGCATGAAACACCCGGCGATGAGAATGTCCACCTTCTTTACCTAGGTCATAACGACCATCACTAGAATCTTTGTTTGCAGCAAACTCCATCCCCAGCCGTTCAAGCTCAGCAATACGCTCAGGCCCCCCACTTACAATCTCTTTAACAACTCTTTCATCACACAACCCCGCACCAGCATCAAGCGTATCAGCAATATGATCATCAAAACTATCATCATCACGAACCACGCAGGCAATTCCGCCCTGTGCATAATTAGTATTGCTATCAGCACACTCTTTCTTTGTGGCAACAACAACTTTCCCATACCTGCTGAGTCCAAGTGCAGACATCAATCCGGCAATACCGCTGCCAACCACAAAATAATCGCAATCTAAAATTCTCATAATCAACGAATAATGGACAAAAATATGCGTTCTGTCAAACATCCACCAAAAATCAGATGACAAAACAAGATAACTACTATATCTTTACCTCCTAATAAAAATAAAAAGGAATCAATTATGACACATAAAACGATATATCTTTTACTCCCCTGCCTATTTATACAATTTGCAATATCTTTGTCAACCCAAGCGAAAACTGCAAGATACCGCTTAAGCTGGCGCGATGACCCGGCAACCACCATGGTCATTGGCTGGGATCAAATAAGTGGCAACTACCCCATTGTGCAATACAACATACATAATTCCACAAATAAAAATCAAAAAACAAAATCTCAATTTGCCGATCGAACAGAAATATATATGGACATGAACAACAACTTTGCCCGACTAAAAGACCTCAAACCAGACACACTCTACAACTTCCGAATCAAAGACAGCGAAGGTGTCAGCCCAAATATGCAGTTCAGAACAGCACCGGCAAAACCACAACCATTCACCTTTATCACCGGCGGCGACTCCCGTGGAAACCGCAAAGCAAGAACTGCAGGCAACCTTTTGGTAAGTAAACTTCGTCCCCTCTTCGTTCTATTCGGCGGCGACTATGTAGGTCATATAAACCCAGACTTATGCAAAAATTGGCTAGACGACTGGCAACACACCCGTAGCGAAGATGGAAGAATGTACCCCATCATACCTACCCACGGGAACCATGAAAACAACGACTTTGAAGCCATTAGCAAACTATTCGACCTTAAAAACCCAGCATCATATTACAGTGTAAATATTAGCGATAATTTCATGCACATTTATGCACTAAACTCAGAACTACAATTTAAATACAAAAAAGAATGGAACAAGCAAACCAAATGGATAGCAAATGAACTAAAAAACAACACTAATGCAACATGGCAAGTAGTAGCCTACCACCGCCCAATGCGACCACACACAAAAAACAAAGCAGAAATGTTAAAAAGTATCAATGCTTGGGCACAACTTTTTTACGACTACGGCGTAAACCTAGTAGTAGAATCAGACAGCCATACAGTAAAACGCACCTACCCCATAAGACCTGATAATGGTCCTGACAGTTTTGAAAGCTTTATCCGTGATGATAAACGCGGCACAACCTATATCGGCGAAGGCACTTGGGGTGCACCTCTTCGCCCGTCAAATGATAGCAAACCATGGACCATGGCAGCAGACTCATTTCACCAATTCAAACTTGTTCACGTATTTAAAGACCACATGGATGTCCGCTCAATAAAATTTGATAACGCTAAAGCAGTAACTGCCAACACAGAAAAGAATAGCATGGCAATACCGGCAAACCTAGATATCTGGGAACCAGAATCAGGATCTGTCCTCCGCATCAATCAACATAAATAGACCCGCCTAACCACAAAACTTCTCAACCCACAGGTTTGCCTGCTCGCAATTTACCCGTAAAACCTACGGCTGAACAGTCATTCCTTTCTTGAAACCGTCACCACTCAAAGCCTTACAATAACTAATTTTTTCCTTAACCTTAGTAACCTCGATCGTGCCAACCTTTGTAATCTCAGTATCAAGAACCTCTCCAGTATCCTCGTCAACCAACTCCTCAACATCACCCACCGTAAACTTCTGTCCAACTGCAACACCCTCACGGCTACCGCGATTTACAATAATCTTAGAACCTTTCGACATCATAATAGAACCCTGCCACGGAATGTCTTCCAACTGCTCAACCAAAAACTCAACCGCCTGCCGCATTGCATCTTCAGTCGCCTTACCAACATTATCATTTTTAAATCCAGCCATATTACCAGTCAAGCCGCCCAAACCAGAACCATAATAGCCAACTGACAATCCTTTTTTACCGGACTTACCAATAATTTTTGTACTCGCTTTAATCTGCCCCGTCTCTGTATCAATCACATTAAAAGTAAGATTTATTTCCGCCTTACCCTTGGAACCACCCAGCGAAATACCTTTAAATCGCAGCTTACCAGCCCCGCCAGACTTCTTAGACTCAACATGAGTAACCGTACCTTTAATCAATAACTGAGCCGGTGTCATACGACCTTTTTTAGGCGCCTTCTTACCACCGGCCGTTCTGCCAGAAGATGCAAAATCTTGTTCCGCCATTGCTGCCATTCGCATATCAGTATCACCAAGCACAATAAAATGACCAGACGAATTTAATGCATCAGTAAGCATCATGGAAAATGCACCCGCTATATCATACGGACCAACCCACTGATAAGCTTTCTGGAAAGTAGTAACAGAAATTGAATACCGTAAATTACCTTCAGCCTTTTTTTCTGCCTTATGTTTAGGCTCACTGCTAACACTATCACCCTTACCCTTAAGCTTATCCATAAATCCAGCCTCTGCCGAACCAACAAATAACACACTTACAAACACCATTAAAACAACTGCCAACTTACCGAACTTATTCATCTACATCTCCAATCTACTAATTAAACAAACTATTGAAATACCATTAAACTCATTATCATAATAAAAATCAACATTAAAATATTGACTTGTTTCATATAAACAACAACACTTACTGCATTATGCAATATGCAATTGTATCAGATTTACATGCCAACCTTCAAGCTTGGGACGCAACCTTGCTGGATATACGTAATATTGGCGTAGACTCCATTATCTGCCTTGGCGATATTATTGGCTATGGCCCCAACCCGGCAGAAGTATTCGCATCTGCATACAGCAATATAAATCACTTCGTTCTCGGTAACCATGACGCTGTAGTATGCGGAAAAATGAACTCCAACCTCTTTAACGACAAAGCACGTAAACTAATTCTTTGGACACATTCTCAACTTAGTAGTGATGCTATAAGATTTCTCCGAACACTACCGCTAACACTTGATGGCGGTATTTTCCGTTGCAGTCATGGCGAATTCTCTAAACCATCAGCCTATAATTATGTTATAGATCCAGCAGACGCAGTTAGTTCATGGAACAGCACCAACAATAAACTTCTTTTTATTGGACACACTCACATTCCCGGCATTTTTCTACTCGGCCATAGCGGAACACCGCACCTTATCCCACCACAAGATTTCGAATTGGAGGAAGGTAAACGCTACCTTATTAACGTAGGCTCCATCGGTCAACCACGCGATACAGACACCCGTGCCTGCTACTGCATATACGACACCGACAACAACAGCGTAATCTGGAGACGCATTCCATTTGATATTGATGCTTATCGCAACGCAATGATCGCAGCATCACTAGACCCGAAAAGCACATGGTTCCTAAAACACGATCCACGCAAAGAACAACCACCACTCCGTGAAATACTAAATTTCTCGCCCGCACAAACAGAAGCAGATACAGTACAAGACGCAATAGAAGTGCAAGACCTATCAGTACTCCAACACAGCCGTAGCTTCTGGCGCATATTCGCCATACTTATTTTAACATTAACTCTGACACTAGGCATAACCTTTGCCTTCATATTTTTGCAGTATCACAATCGGTCAAAGAACATAACAGGACTTATTCCGACATCAATCAACGCCATTTCCGCCCCAAAACAACAAAACCTGCTAAAAATGCCAAATCATATATCATCCCCAGGACAAGCAATTGATAACTGGACTATCCATCTAGGCAACAAGCGGCAACAATCAGCCCAAGTTCAAAATACAGAGTCCGGCATCACATTTCTCCTAAAATCCGAAAATTCAAAAGACGAAATGCGACTTGAATCACCGCCCATACGCATAAAACCAAAAATGCGGATCTGCATATATGGGCTATTCCGTAAAAGCGATGATTTTAAAGGTAACATCTCTATATCATTATCAATAATCAAACAAAAAGACGGAAAAATTACACTTTTAAAGCAATTCATGCTCAAAGAGCCTATCAGTTACAGAAAAAATAACTGGTTAGCAGCAAAAATTACAGACGATATCCCTGCCAACAGCATAAAAGCACAATTCAAAGTCACTGGAAATTTTAGCGGTCAAATAGAAATCCGTGACCTAAAATTAGAAAAGAAATAAAAACTGAGATTTTTTCAAACACCCTTGACGAGCAAATACAAGAACGCTACCTTGCCACCCTCTAGTTCATTCGGGGTGTAGCGCAGCAAAGCATCTTGCATATTATTACTACACTTTTACCACTCTTTAGCACCCTAACTATAAAAATTTTCTGTTTTGGCACAACTTATGCAATATAAAGTGTATATTTAACCAATAACAACAGATAAAAGGAACCAACAATGAGCACACACACACAAACTAGCAGCGGATTTAAATGGCTTAACACAACACAGTTTCTTGGTGCATTAAATGATAATGTTTTTAAGTTACTAGTAATTTTTTACGGCATCACCTTAATGGGTAACACCAACCGTGCCGAAGTAATTGCTATGGCATCTGGTTTTTTTGTATTGCCATTTCTGCTATTTTCACACGCAGCCGGCATTCTTGCCGACAAAGTCAGCAAGCAAAAAGTGATAATTCTAAGCAAGGTATTTGAAACAACCATCATGATTTTTGGCTGCATTGCCATCTACGCAGAAAGCCCTGTATTACTATTCACCACAATCTTCCTCATGTCCACACAAAGTGCAATTTTCAGCCCATCAAAATACGGAATCATCCCAGAGCTAGTAACACCGGAAAAATTACCTCACACTAACGCACTACTAGTGGGCGCCACATACCTTGCTGTTATTCTTGGTGCATTTGCCCCCTCCTGGCTTCTATTAAATGTATTAAATAAAAACTATCTGTTGCTTGGTATTTGCTGTGTAGGTATAGCCATTGCCGGCACTTTAACTAGCCTTAAAATCCCTAAAACTAAAGTTCAAAACCCCAACCAGAAACTCAACCCTTTCTTTTTGCGAGAAATCATCAAAACTATGCGTATAATCCATTCTGACAAGGAACTATTTATGGCTGTTATCGGATCAGCATTCTTTTCATTTGTTGCAGTTTTCATACAACAAAACATTTTAGTATATGCAAAAGACTGCCTAGGACTAGATTGGATTGCAAGTGGTTACTTATTCCCCGTAGTGGCACTAGGGATAGGCGCCGGTGCATTCTTTTCTTCCCGTCTATCAGGACGGCAAATAGAGTTCGGTATAGTTCCCATGGGTGCAATTCTTCTAACCATATCCACCATACTACTCGGCATACTCTCACCAAGCCGCATAAGCACTGCGACACTCCTCATCATAGTCGGACTTGGATCGGGGCTATTCATAGTGCCTTTAAATGCATTTATACAACACCGAAGCCCTCACGCCAGGCGCGGTCAAATACTAGCAACAGGAAACTTTATCAGTTTTCTCAGTATAGCAATTTCCGTAGCATATTTCTTTATCCTCAGCCACTATTTTGGATTAACCGCCAAACAAAACTTTGCCATGATCGGAATTTTGACCGGCTCACTTACAATAATAGCCATCTGTATACTGCCTGATTTCCTTATACGACTAATTGCAGTTCTTATAGCCAAAATGTTTTACAAAATTAAACTTTATGATATTAAAAATCTTCCTACCGAAGGTGGTGCCGTACTCGCCCCAAACCATGTTTCTTATGTTGACACACTACTTCTTTCTGCCGCAACCCAAAGACGTATCCAATTCATTATGGCACGTCAAACTTATGAGAACAAGAAAATGAAACCTCTATATAAGTTAATGGGAGTAATTCCGATATCGCCAAATGATCCACCAAGAATAATTATGCAATCGCTAAAAAATGCCCGAAAAGCAGTAGAATCAGGAAGGTTAGTATGCATCTTTCCCGAGGGTGCCCTTACTCGCACCGGGCACATGCGCCCCTTTAAGCATGGACTAGAAAAGATAATAAAAGGAACCGGCTGCCCAATTATCCCAATATACATAGGCGGGGCATGGGGAAGCTTCTTCAGCCACAGCGGCAAAGGTATTATGAACCAGCTGCCAACAAAAATACCATACCCCATAAGACTACAATTTGGAACAGCACTCCCGACAACGGCAACTACAGCAGAAGTTGAAAGTGCCGTCCACGAGCTTGAATATAACGATATGAATCTACGAAAAAATAAAAAACGAACGCTACCGACACTCTTTACAAGACGAGCTCACAGCAACTGGAACAAAATGGCAATGGCACAATCTGACGGCCAAGATATCACATACGGAAAAACACTGATTTCCTCCATTGCACTAGCAGCTCACATAAACAAACAAATCCCGGACTGCACCTATATTGGAGTTGCTGTACCTCCATCTATCGGAGGCGCCCTGACAAACCTTGCAATAATCCTTGATGGACGTATCCCCGTAAACCTCAACGTCACCTCATCTATTGACACAATAAACTCCTGCATAAAACAGTGCGGCATAAACACCATAATAACATCAGAAAAACTACTAGAAAAAATTCCAGACTTCCAGCCAGATGCGAAAATAATATGCCTTGAAAAGCTCATACCACAAATAACCACACTCAATAAAGTCATGGCAACTATACATGCCATATTTATTCCTGCACACCGAATAACATCAACAAAGAAAACAGTAAAACCAGACGATCCGGCAACAGTACTATTTTCTTCCGGTAGCACAGGAAACCCTAAAGGCATTCTCCTTTCGCACCACAACATAATTTCTGATATAGAAACCTTTGGCTCAGTAATGAATTACACCAAAAAAGATACAATCTGCGGTATGCTACCGTTCTTTCATTCATTTGGATTTACTGCCACACTATGGGTTCCTCTTCTAATGGGTGTTCCTGTAATATATCACCCTAACCCAATGGACAGCGCCGCAGTTGTTAACATGGTTCGTGATAAAAAAATCTCCATCATGCTTTCTACACCGACATTCCTGCTATCCTATATCAGAAAAGCCAAGAAAGAAGATTTTACTTCATTACGCCTCATAATTACCGGTGCCGAAAAGTTAAGCAAAAAATTAGCTGATAAATTTGAAGAGAAATTCGGAGTACGTCCGCTGGAAGGATATGGTGCAACAGAACTTTCTCCAGTAGCCTGCGTTAATGTCCGTAATGCCAAAGGGAGAGCACCTCAAAAAGGGAATAAAGACGGCAGTATCGGCATGGCTCTACCCGGAATATTAGCAAAAATTGTAGACCCTGATACCGGTGAAGAACTACCAAATAACACAACTGGACTACTTCTCATCAAAGGTGCAAATGTCATGCTAGGTTATCTTAATGACCCAAAAAAGACAGAAAGTGTTATGACTAATGGCTGGTATAAAACCGGCGACATTGCAAAAATTGATAAAGATGGATTCGTTTTTATTGCTGATAGACTGTCGCGCTACAGTAAAATAGGCGGAGAAATGGTGCCACATATTTCTATCGAAGAGCTGGTTCATAATGAACTAAACATAGACGAACGAGTAATATTTGTAACCGGCATTCCCGACGAGAAAAAAGGCGAAAAACTAATTGTATTATATCGGCATGACCTAACATCCCCCGACCAGATTCAGAAGATAATTACCGCATCAACTCTCCCGAACCTCTGGCGGCCACGTCCAAAAAACTATTTTCCGATTGATGAATTTCCCACCATCGGAACCGGCAAACTGGACTTGAAAAAACTTCGCAACTTCGCAAAAACAACATTTATATAACGTCACCACCGGGCTTGTCCCAGTGGAACGATGATTGACTGCTAAAAATATTTTATGCCCGGAAAGATTTCTGTTCTTAAATTATAACGGGCAAATATTAAGAAATGGAAAAATTATAACAAATAATACTTTTTTGAGAGGGGCAAGGGCATTATGTTCAGGCACAAGCATTGTTTTTTACGTCCGTTTAATATCAAATTCCTACACAAAGATCCGACCATAAAAATCTAGAATATCCTTAAGCTACGCCCCATTAATCACCTTCCCTATATAGAATACCATCACCGTGCATCCCCCTCCCTATCCCTTATCACCCATCATAGTCTTGTGAATATACGGATTCATCCATTCACCCACATTTCTCAACCAAGTCAGCAATACGCTCAGACGCATCCTCTATAGCAATATTTTTAAGACATTCTCTTTTTTTAACCAGCAACGACCTATCATCGACCAACATATTAATATACTCCGCCAAGCTCTCGGCAGAAAGCTCACTCTGCACAATCATATCAGCCGCACCGGCACCAACAAAAAACTTAGCATTTGCCGTCTGATGATCTCGCATTGCCGACGGTAACGGAACAAGCAATGCCGGCAATCTAAACTTTGCAAGCTCCATACATGTAGATGCACCGGCACGACAAATCACCAAATCCGATACTCCATACGCAAGTCCCATATCCTCTAAAAACGGATACACCAAATGCTTAATACCCATTTCCATATACTTCTCTCGCACAACCATCTCATCAGCCTTACCCGTCAAATGCACCACCTGCACAGAAACCCCATTCTCTGCTAACAAAGAAAAAGCACCACACCCAACCTCATTAAGTTTATGTGCACCCTGACTACCACCCATAATCAAAACCGTAAAAACATTCTTTTCCAACTCAATATCATCAGGAAAATACGGAACAATACTATCTCGCACCGGAAATCCTGTTAACTCTGTGCGACACGTAAGATATTTTGCACAATCGGAAAATGTAATTGCCACAACACTAGAAAATTTTGCAAGCAAACTTATAGCACGTCCGGGAACCGCATTAGCCTCATGTAATACCACAGGAACGCCTAGCAATCGTGCGGCAACCACCGGTCCAAAAGAGGCATAACTACCCATAGCAAGCACAACATCAGGCCTATTGCGAAACATACGCCGCCAACAAGAGATAACAGAACCCAACAGGCTAAAAATAGCACCAACAGACTGCAAAGAAACACCGAACGAAAACCCTTTCGCCTTAATCACCTCCACTTTATCAGCGACCTTAGACTCCGTTGCACTGACAAGAGCACGCGAATCAACCCACAGCGTAACAACATTACCCCGAGCCCGCAACACCTTCGCCACAGCTAATCCCGGAAACAAATGTCCTCCTGTTCCACCACATGCAATACTAATATTCATACCAATACACTACGCTTTTATTAGATTCTGTCAAAAGTTTTTTAACTCTTAACCTAGATATAATTATCAAAAAACAATACATTCTTCGCTAAGGATTTTGGTTAACACCAGGATTATTACATATTTCCTTGAAGCACTTAAACGCCACTTTGCTCTTCTGTAGTTCTATAATATGTACATATTCGTATGAGCCTCTTGCAAAACTAAAACATTTTGGCTCATCCTCCTTCTGGCTTCGCCTTTACGGCGTAACAGGTAGAGCCAACATTACAACCGTTTTATTATCCAAAACGTGTTAAACCTAGATTCGGCAGTTGACAATAGATACAGAAGTGCAAGGCTTTTGACAAGGTGAACGAAAACTTTATCCGAACAACTTTCTATGAACTATGCAACCGCTATCTTTTTTACGATTTTGTCTTTTCCATTGAGGTCAATCACCCAAGCGGACGCAGCGACTGGGAGGCGATTGGACGACCTGAAAAAAGTTTCAAGAACCAAATACTTGTAATAGAATTCAAGCACTCCAATAAAGCAGAGGGAAAAAACCTAGGCGTACTTAAATGGGATGCCCCGCAGCCGGAAGAATTGGAACAAGTCACAAACTATGCCGCAGACATACAGAACCAATATCCTGATTTCACCATTCATCGCTATATCTGCTACACCGTCAGTTGCTCCGGCTTCCGCTTTTTCAACTGCTAGCCTGAGAACCTGATATCCCCCCCCCGCAATTTCATTGCGGTTTTTATGGCAGAATCATTTTTAATATAATGCCTTTTTCTTAATAAATTCAGCCATTGCATTATCGGCTTTGATGAGGACTTTTGCTAAATGTCTTTTACTTTTACGTTTTTCTAATGCCAGAAGAAACTGACAATATAAGTCAACGACTTCATTAACATCATTACCACGCCCAATAAACATAAGCTTTAAAGCAATATTTTTTTGGCTGGCACAGGAAGAAACCCAGTCTTTTTTACGAAGCGGTATTAATTCATTAAAGGTCATACTATTGTCACCACTTGGACCACCGGCAACGGCACGCTCTGTCGGCGTAACAACCAACATTTTTCTCAACTTTTCAGCCATACCAGGAAAATGTGCCCCAGGCATATATACCATTTGTTTCTGTTTCTCAACCCAATCAAACCACAATTTATTCATCTCTCCAACCGAATCACAGTTAATAATAATCGAAGATAATTCTACTGCCGTTACCGGTTTTCCTTTTGCAATAATAGAAAAAAGTTTATCAAACATAAAAGCATGTTCAGGCAACCTTGACAACCACAAGACAAACATTCCACAGACATTCCCATTCAAATCATTATCTTTTCCAGAATCAGCAAACCGGTTAAGTAATTCAGATACTGATTTTAATTCGCCATTATCATAAACCCTAAGCACTTCCCTTGAATTAACAGCCCTGTATGCCGGATATAGATTTCTTGCAATACCTAGTGCCAACCAAGAGGGAGCCGTTCCTAGTTTTATGTTATTTACACGTCTCTTTATATTATTTACGCCAACACCGCTCATCCCAAGTTGCCGGTTAACAACATATCCATTAAGAAATAACCCGCAGAGAGCAACTTCTGATTGCGGAATATCGGAATGTAAATAATCATAAATATTTAACTGTTGGATAAATTTTCCCTGAACATACCCTTGTGACCAAGTAACTTCACTTGACCCTGAATATTTATCTGATACAACAATGCGGATCAATCTGGAATCATCAAATGACACTTCTAAGTCAATAAGATTATTAACTCTTAACTCCACAGTTTCTAACCAACGCATTAAATACGTATTCCAGATACTACTTGTACTAGTTACTACATAGTGCCCCGATGTACTCTTTAACACAATAATATCCGAAACATCTGAAATAGAGTTGGTAGATGCGGCAAAGGTAACTGTGGAAATTAACAGCGGTATCAGCAGAACAACAAAAATGAGAAAACTTTCGTTGAGAGCTGAAGTGAATTTATTAGAACACGCTGAACATATATCACTCGCACAAAATGTCATAAAATATGAATTTATTCTATTTGGGACCGAACTCATCTACTGGATACTCCATGCGAATGGATGCCTCTTTTTTAACAGAGGTTCTTGCAAAACTACTGTGCGAGGCAATTTTTTCGTATTTTAGGCGAGCAGATCCTACCTTTTGAGCAATTGAGCATACCATAAAAGTCTGTAAAATTGCGAAAAAGCTGAATATGCCGCATAAAATCAAAAAGTGCCCGCAGATAGTTTTGCAAGAGCCTCAACAGTTATTATCATTTTTTCCGTTTTAAGATCCACATTTTTGACAAAGTAACTCTTTTATAATTATTTACTTTTTTTTGTGTTTTTTGGAGATGGTGAAGGTTTAGAATTACTCTCTTTCTTAGAGGTATCAGCTTTACTTTTTTTATTTTCTTTAGGTTTGGTGGCAGAACTACTAGAAGAGTTCTCTTTTTTTGCAGCACTATGATAATCACTGCTACGGTAGTCGGTCTCATAAAAACCACTACCTTTAAAAATAACACCTGAACCTGTACCAAAAAGCCTATTTACTTTACCACCGCATTCAGGGCATTTTTTAATTCTCGCATCCGTCATACTCTGAAATACTTCAAATAAGTTATTACATTTAGAACATTCATATTCGTATGTAGGCATTAAAACTCCTATAAATTAAAAATGAGATTATTATCAGAAAAATAAAGGGAAAAAGATATTACACGACCATTACAGAAAACATTCTAGCATAAAGTACAAAGTAACTACTCTACATAACAACAAAAGAGAGCAGTAATAAAATAGAAAATCATTTTTCAGCTAAATTAAACATACGCCTGTAGTTTAGCTTCAAGATCTGTTTTATTCATTGCCCCAACCATCTGCTCCTGTACCTGTCCGCCTTTTATGACTAACAATGTAGGAATTGATCGTATTCCAAACTGTGCGGCAATCTGAGGTGATTTATCAATATTAACCTTAACTATTTTAACTTTACCAGCCATAGTCCCCGAAACCTGGTCAAGCACTGGGGCAATTGCACGGCAAGGCCCGCACCATTCTGCCCAAAAGTCTACAAGTACAGGGATATCCGATTCAATCACTACTGACTGCCAATTATCTTCACTGATATGAATAACACTTGTTTCTGCCATAACATTACCCTCCTTAACTTAGTTAACCGGAATTTTCCCCGGCCACGAAAGATTTACTTCCGGCATAAAATATGAAAGTTTGCTTAAAGAGCCATCCCGCCCCGTTACTTGCGCCATCAAAACATAAATCAAAGTACAAACAACAAATAATGCTAGAATAGATGCGATGCCTGAAATCAAGCATTTTTCCTCAACCTCTTCAACCGGCATAGGCGGTAACGGTGCACCAACTGTAGGCATTGCACCTCCGCCAGAAGCAGGTTCTGAACGAGAAATATTAAGACTAGGTGCGGCATCTGATGTAGGACGTTTAACACGAATAGTTTTTCGCCTAGTAGGTGTTGCCGAAGATTCAATACCTGCATCACCGATATCAAGACGCGAAGTCTTACTAAGATCAGATTTTATATCCTTTGCAATTTTGGCAACTGGAGCCTTTGCTGGCATTACCGTTGGTTTCGCTGTTTCCCCTGGACGTTTCAATCTTATTGTTTTGGGACCACCGCTCGGTTCAGCAGCATTGCCCACAGGCATAACAGCATCCAACGGAATCTTAGAGGTCTGGTTTTTTGCGATTTTTGCAACTTGTGGTGATGAAGCTGACGGCGTAGTATCACCTATCTTTATAGTACTATGTGATGCAATGGGCTTAATTTTTATCGTCTTTGTATGCGATGTATCTTCAGAAATTGTAATCCCTGAAGACGCCACATCAAGTGGAATCTTAGCTGTTTCACTTTTAGAAATAGGCTTAGCCTTTACTGTTATCGGCTTGGCCCCTAAAGGTGCACCACTACCGTTACCGGCTTTTAGTGCATCAGTATTCTGCAAATTCACCTTTGGAGGTAAAGAATCATTATTCAGTTTTATCTTATCTGCCATTATAGTTTCTCCCATAAATTCAACATGAAACATTATGACATAGCCGCCATTAATGTCAAGCACCTACACAATATCATCGTATTTTTGATGGCAAGCACGTATTTACACCGTAAAAGCCGCACTACTAGTCTGTTAGCACACGCCAACGCTCTATTTATACCAAGATTTATACTTCCATGATTTCAATTTCTTTATCTTTTAACGCATCATCAATCTTTTTAATAGCATTATCAGTGCATTTTTGCACCTCATCTAAAGCTGAATCACGATCATCCTCTGTTATCTTGCCATCTTTTTGCAAGCTTTTAATTGCTTCATTTGCATCACGCCGCACATTACGCACTGCCACCCGAGAATCCTCGACCATGCGTTTTGCCAATTTCAGCATCTCCTTACGACGTTCTTCATTAAGTTCAGGAATGGGAATTCTTATAAGACGCCCATCGTTTATAGGAGTTACGCCCAAATTAGCCGCCAATATAGCCTTTTCAACTTCAGGCAATACCGAATTATCATAAGCAGTAATAACAATCAATCTTGGTTCAGGAGTAGAAATACCTGCCATTTCCTTTAGACGTGTTAATGTGCCATAATATTCAACCTGAATATTCTCAACAAGAGCCGGCGAGGCCTTACCTGTTCGTATTCCCGCAAACTGATCAACAAGAACATTGATCGATTTTTCCATCTTATCTTCAGCATCAAGCATTACATCATCAATAGTTTCCATTATAATCCCTTCCTATTTTTACTTTTTTCTTTATATCCATAGAGATGCCGCAAAACCACTTATGCGAGCACCCCTCTAATACAGATTTTATTCAGACACAATTGTGCCTATTTTATCACCTCTAACCGCAGCTTCAATTGAATCCGGATCAAAAAAATCAAATACTATTATCGGAATATTATTTTCCATGCACAGAGAAAACGCTGCACCATCCATAATTTTTAAAGATTTATTCAAAGCTTCAGTATAAGTTAACGTTTCATATTTAACAGCATTTTTATCTTTAAATGGATCAGCAGAATATACTCCATCTACTTTTGTTGCCTTAAGCAAAACATCAGCCTCAATCTCGCTTGCCCTTAAAGCGGACGCAGAATCAGTAGTAAAGTAAGGGTTACCTGTGCCGCCGCCAAAAATAACAACGCGTCCTTTTCTAAGGTGGCGTAATGCACGACGCAATATAAATGACTCAGCCACTTGCGGCATACTAATAGCCGTCATAACCCGCGTATCAACCCCTACTGCTTCCAATGCATTCTGTAAAGCCAAAGAATTTATAATTGTTGCCAGCATTCCCATATAGTCACCAGAACTACGGTCAATACCACCTTCAGCACCACTTAACCCGCGAAAAATATTACCACCGCCAACAACAACCGCCACCTCAACGCCCATATTTACAACAGCCTTTATACGTGTAGCAACATCATTAATAATAACTGGGTCAATACTAGTCCCCTTCTCCTTATTCCTTAACACCTCTCCACTCATCTTAAGCAAGACTCTATTATATTTATTTTCCTGCATAGTTACCTCCGACATTAATTGCCACATATATTTAATTAGCCAACAACTCAATTAGAAACAGAAAACGATACAGCCCCATATCCTACAACCCAATTTCCGCGACTTGCCGGATAATCATCGCCACTATTTCGATAATATAGCAGGTCTCCGCCAGCAACTCCACATTTTTTTGCAAATCTCATTGTCGCAATAACCGGGGCAATACCACAACAAACCTGATTTTCATAACTCCAGCTACGCCAAAGTTTTTCTATATTCATATTTTCTATCAAACTTAAAGTATTTTTATCAGTTTTTGTAACCTTCTCATAATCTGCATCATGAAGCAAATCAGTACTAGCCACAACTATAATATTTTTATCTTTTGTCAATAAAACCAATGCGGCAACCAGCTCATCAATAGTCTTTTCATCATGATCACCAATAAGACCGACAACTATTTCTGCTTTTGGCAGTGCATATTGAATAAACGGAATCTCATTCTCTGCCGAATGCTCCACTATATGGGGCCGCTCATCAATAAAAATACGACTGCTACTATTAACAAGAGTAAGAATAGACGCCATATCTATCGCACTATCACCTAGCGGTGTACGAATAATACCACCAGACAATAATGCGACCCCCTCATAACTGATGCCATGAGTAAAGCCAAGTATAACCACAGTACCCACTTCACTATACTGCTCAACACTAGCCTTTAATGCCCTAAAAGTATCCCCCGCCACTTTACCGGAATATTGATACCCCGCATGTGGTGCCAATGCCCCGACTATTCCCCCTTTGATTTTAGGAACATCTGCCACATCAACATACTCATGCATAGCCTTAAGCAATTCACCCTTAGTTCCGGGAAACCATTTACCAGCCCCCTTAACCTGCCAAATTTCATTTTTCTGTCTGCTCATTACCTCACCTCTCCGCATTCAGAGCCAGACCTAGAAAAAATCCAGCCTCCCCCCAGAACAAAATCTCCATCATAAAAAACAGCAAGTTGCCCAGGCGTTACAGCAAACTGTGGTTCGATAAACTCAACCCTACAAATTTCATCTGACTGCAAAAAAACCTTACATTCTGCCGGCTTATGCTGATAACGAACTTGGCAAATAGCATCAAAAACATCCGGCATCGCCCCACCACTAATCCAATTTATATCCGATACCCACATATTACGACACATAACATCATTACGCGGTCCAATAACCACTCTATTATTATCGGCATCAATCTCAACTACATATACCGGATATCCCATGGCAATACCAAGACCTTTACGCTGTCCAATAGTATAATGGTGGACTCCTTTGTGTTCGCCCACTTTTTCCCCATCCCTAGTAACCACATCACCAACCCCTTTAGTCTCGAAACTTCGTAAATCTATATAACTCCCATGCGTACCCTCAGTGACAAAACATAGCTCCTGACTCTCACGGCTTTTTCTAGCAATTAGCTCATGTCTACCTGCATATTCAACCACCTCACTTTTCAACATCCCACCAAGCGGAAAAAGAGATTTCTCCAGCTGCTCAGCTTTAAGCCTAGCAAGAAAATATGATTGATCTTTACTACGATCAACCCCACGCAAAAGATGCACTTTTTCAGCACTATTATCAATACGTACATAATGCCCCGTTGCTATTTTATCAGCCCCCAATTCAACGGCTGCATCTAAAAGCGAACCAAATTTTATATAACGATTACATTTAACACACGGACTAGGTGTATACCCACCTATATACGACTCCATAAAATATTCAATGACATTGTGCTTAAAATCATCACACAAATCTACAATATGATGCTCTATACCGAGCCTTTTACATAATTTTGCAGCCCGTACAATATCAACATCCGCACAGCAACGTGAATATTCTTGAGTCATCTTTGCAGTAATCCCAAAAACCGTATAGCCGGAATCAAGCAAAATCGATGCCGCAGCCGAGCTATCCACCCCTCCACTCATACCGAGTGCAACAACTGTTTTCTTATTATTTAACATAAACCACTACCAATTAATAACCATTAACATTTATATCTTGCCATTCATTCGTACATTTGAGATTATACGCAACCGATTCAGTAATGAATCTACACATTTAAATTAATTAATGCAATAAGGATAATAAAATGGAAGATAAAATCAAAGCAGCACTAGATGAAATTCGCATAATGTTACAGGCTGACGGCGGAGACCTCGAACTGGTTTCTATTGAGGGAATGACTGTTAACGTACGCCTAAAAGGTGCCTGCGGTAGTTGCCCACATGCGTTGATAACCCTAAAACAGGGAGTTGAAGAACATCTTAAACAAAATGTTGATCCTGCAATCATTGTCGAACGTGCAGAATAATTAGTTCAACTGCTGTTTCTGGATTAAAACAGCGAGATCCGACAAGCTTGATAAACTGGCCATATCCGAAAAGCTTTTTTTGTTAAAAAGCATAAGAAGGGTGGACTCTTCGCCTGCCGAGGCATAGCAATGCGACGACTGGAGCAAGCCGAGCACGTTCTTAAATATATAAGTTTAATATAAACACGTAATATTATTTTATCTTTATTATTTTTTGATGCGTATGCGGCTAGCTCGGCCTGTCCGCCGTAGTAAGCGAAGCACGAAGGATGGGAGAGCTCGCCATACCAAAAACTGGATATAGCCCCTACCAAAACCTTTTCGTATAACCTCTAAACTAAATGCTATCGAAATATAGATTTCAGAAATTCATAATCAGCTAAAACAGTATCTTCTCAAAAACACCATTTATGTAACGTCACCACTACGAACACGCCAATTTACAGATCAATCGGAACTGTAATTCTAAGCTTTTGCCCGTATGGATCATTAATTGTTTTGTATAGATAGCCCGCTGCTAGATATCCAACTTTTTGAAAATTTAGCGAAACGATATCAAGCGGAATAGCTCTGTTTTTCAAAGCCTCCGTAGTTATTACACAGACAGATATATCACCAGAACCTGAAGTTTTATACTTTTCCTTATATAGACTGACCTGTTCTTCAAGAATGTTTGAGCATACAACAATACCAGAAATATGATTTTTATTTATAAAAGCATTGAGTTGTTCAATGGGATTATTTAAATCCTGCCCACCTGAACATTCCGATACTGTTAAATCATATCTAAATAATCTCATATCATTATTTTCGTAAATAAACTCTTCTACCCCTTGTAATTGTTCTCGGTAACCAGATTGAAGACGTTTATCATTTTCGTATAGCAGTCCTAGAAACAGTATATTTTGTGCTTTATTTTTCTCATAAACTTTTTTACATGCCACATAACCGGCTTCATACTGATCACAAAATATTGTGTTCATACTTAATAACGGTTTATGACCATTTATCATCATTGATGGAATCTTACTGGAAATAATCTTTTTTACTGATTCTTCATCAACATCTCCACCGATAATTACCCCATCAATATTCTTCAGAATAGACGTATTGGTTTTTATAAAATTTTTACCTGTTTGTACTATTATTATATCTTTTTTCTCATCAATATATTTTTCAATACCACGATATAACTGTTCAGGTGCAGTTCCTGTTTGTTCCAAAGTTTTCCCATCCGCCTGACTGGAAAAATAGACAAAGAGAATCTGTTGACGTGCAAGATCGCCAAAATTTTCTTTTAGCGGTAAAGCTTTTACTCGTGTACCGTTTCGACCATCACGCATCAGAATACCCTCTTCAACAAGTTTATCCACGGCAATTCGTAATGTAATTCTGCTAACCCCGAATTTTTCACAGAGTTCACGCTCTGTAGGGATGCGATTACTTACTTCTAGATTCTCGGAAAGGATATAATAGACTATATCCTGATATATTTTTTCTTTTTTTAAGAGTCTCATAATTTTAAGCTATATGTAATTGACGTTTTCATTTTCTTGAATCCTGCTTTTTCATAAGCAGCTCTAGCACTGGCATGACCTTCATCTTCATAGCCAGTGGACACAACTGCATATAATAGCTTTTTCTGCCGAAAAACATCAAGGATATTTTTATATAACAATTTTCCGATACCCATGCCTTGAAACTCTGGCAGAACAGCATTATTGCCGATTTCTCCAATACCGTTTTCTTTATTGATAGAAAATGTTGCAAAACCAAATATCTGCCCGTTAAAATCTTTAGCAATAAGAACATTTTCTGGCTCTTTCTCCGCCTTCCCCCTGATAGATTCTGATTTATTACCCTTCCAATTGCCAGAGATTCGACTGTACAGGTCATCATTCTGCATATATTTGCGATAGCCCTCATGAATACCCTCCCAAGCAGCAACCGCAATCCCGCAGATAATGTCAATATCTTCCGGCAACGGATTAGTAATGTGTATTTGATCAATATTCATATTTTTTCTATCTCTAAAGACAACAACTATACCAATTATTTATTAAAAAAGTGCATAATATGTTGTTTACCTATATTTTGCAATAAGAAATATAACTTTTCAATAAACTTGTAGAGTTCGTTCTTCTCCGTCCTCCGTAGCGTTGGCTCTATGAGCCAAAAACGCTTAATCTACATCAAACATTCTCGCACACCCATCGGCTCATAGAGCCGACTCTACAACTCCTATTCTCGCACAAAACTTGTAGCGTTGGCTCTATGAGCCAAAAACGCTTAATCTACATCAAATACATTAAAAACGGCTTTTTTTGAAGCAACAGGCGACAGTTAAAGCCATTATTAATATCTTCAATAGACATAAAATTCACCTTATTTATGTCGTATTTTACGGAGATATTATCTATTGTCGGATCATAGTTGTTATCATCAATTGCAAGCGTAAGCCGCCAAGCGACACCATCAGGCGGAATAACCACTTCAAAGAAATCCTTACTACCGAGTGTGCCCAAGTATTTTTTGTAATCACACGTTCCGTCTTCTTTCATGAAAAATGCTTCATTTCTACTAGCACCAGTTTTTATTTTTATAACAAAATTAAGCTCTACAGCTATTTCTTTTAATCTCCAGGCATTACTGTAGCTTGTATTGCAGCAAATGTGCTAAGAAAAGCTAAACATTTGTGTGCATATCCCGTTACTCTTAGGTTTGGAAGTAGAGACAACCATACATCTTTTCTAAAAACAATTTTATGATTTCTGCAAACGGCTTGCAATAACGCTACAGTTTTGCGGAACCAATACCGGAGATTGTAAACCAATATACAGTTGGCGTGAGAATACTGCGGAAATTGAGCTTCTCATAAGTATAGGTAGTGAGATAATCCTAGATTCGGCAGTTGACATAGATACAGAAGTGCAAGGCTTTTGTTCACGGGTGCTTACGCTGGGGGTGAAGTCGCACCCGTAGGGTGCGTCGAACTCCCTGCATAAGTGCCTGTGGGCAAAATGGTTGTGCGTCTGTGCTATGCTCAACTGCCGAACCTAGGATAATACCTGTTGAAGTAAAGGCCAGTTTAAATACCAAAGCAAAAAGCCTGCGGGTATTCAATGACAACTATAATCCAGCTAGCTCGCTATTATTATCGGGGCAAATTAAAAAACAAACCAACAGACGGCAATTTACAACTACCCTTGTATTTGACATCTTTATTTCCATTATATGTGCAGAATGGAACATAAAATTATTTCATCACAACAACCCCAACCACGTAGCAACAGCAGCACCGCAACCGGACATCATACATGCTACTGGCAATAGAATTATTCCAAGACAATTCATCCGTCTTGCACCAAATAAAACAGGAAGCAATCCAATTCCTGTTGCAGTCAACATTATCAATACTCCTGCCCAGCCGGTAATAAAAACCACCACCAAAAATACAACTAACGCCGCAACTATAGAAATAATATTATGCCCAAACTTACCTATCAACTTCAAAACAAATTTAGTCAATGGACTCATCAACAAATATGCACAAGCTCCAGCAATTGCAACGGCCGCCAAGACCATGTAATAATCATATTTTGTATATGGCACATAAAGCCCACTCATCATTGATGCCGCCCCACCCCGCATCATATTTACCCCAGGCACAAACAGAAAAATAAAACCACCAACATAATATATCAGCTTAGAAACACCCTGCGAAATTAGAAAACTACGATCATCATGTATCGAGGTCGCATGTCCCGCAAGAAAGCCGCCCACCCCGCCGGTGATAACAGGAAAAAACGCCGCAAAACCACCCCCTAAAGATCCGGCAACGGTTCCATGTAACAACGCATCACATCCCCCGTCCACCGAACACTGATAAGTCTGCTTCGGCATTTGAAATTTTCCTGCCAGATTCATAATCAAGCCGGGCAAAGTAAACAGCCCTATAAAAGCTGGCATCAAATTCTGAAAAGAAGCATTCACTGATACTGGCGATCTGTAAAATAGTATAAAACCAAGCAACCCGGAAAGAACAAAAGTAATCAGACCTATGCCAATAGACCTCCACGCATCAAAAAAATTATACCAACCGGCCATTCCTCTAGTTCCACCCTTTGGCCATTCCGACATCAGCATAAACCCTATCACACACCAGATAATCCAATGAAAATGCGGACTTAACACTTTACGTACAAACATAAAAAAATATTGAGTCGGCAATCCAAAAATTATCAACAACACAAACAAACCGGCAACGCCTCCTAAAGCCGTAATCATAACAGCCTCATAGCCACGTCCCCGCATAAGATATTTTCTACCGGGCAACACAGTAAACAGAGCACTCTCATCCGGTGCCGACAATAATATAGAAGGGATAGTATTAAGCATCGCATACCCCACCATTAAGCCAGCAAAAAAAGGAATCAAAACTTCCGGCATAGGCAACACTCCATGTCCAGCCAGAAAATGAGAAGCCAACACAAACAATCCAAGAATATTATAAACATGAACCCCAGGCAAACACGCAGGCAGACATGAAAATAACACGCCTAACAAAGAAAATAAAATAACGCTCAATATAGAAACTATATCACCCATGCCAATTCTCAATCCTCATCATAAAAACTCACCAAACTTGTAGCGTTGGCTCTATGAGCCAAAAACGCTTAATCTATATCAAACATTCTCGCACACCCATCGGCTCATCCGTCTTCATTTCATTACGCCGTGACAAGTAGAGTCGACTCTACAACTCTCCCATCGTTCATCATTCATCATTCATTTCAACCACCTGTTCCGCCATCAGAATCCGCAACTTCCTACTTCCATCGCCCTTCACACTCAATCTGCCCGACACCTCAATACTATCGCCTTTATGCGGCAACTTATCAGCATTAATAATTTTCCCAGCAACATCACCCTGTGCCGAAACACGTAAAGAACCAGTCCCATCATCAACCAAAAAAGAAAGATAATTCACAACCCCATCATTCTTAGAAACATACGGTTGCCGCACAACTTTGCCCGCAATCCTGACAGGAGCGTAATTCATCATCGGAGTAATATCATTGATAACAACGAGCTTTATCTCACGATTAACAGCCATCATATACAAAAACAGTAATCCAGCCACAACTAAAGTTAAGGCAGCAATCTTCATTCGTCGCCGCACAACAGTAGCAGATGCAATGCCATCACAATACGGACATCGTGATGCCGGTCCAATATATCGCCCACAATCTGGACACAACTCATTATTCTCAACATCATTTTTCATAAGAATCCCCACACCATAAACTTATATGCAATTTAGGTATTCGGCAGGCTAAAACTACATTCTTGTAACTATTAGATTTTACAATGCAATAAATATTCTTTAAGAAGTTTATTCGGATCAAGCTGGAGTGCTTGACAGATTTCTACTGTTTCAGCAAAAGTCAAAAGACGATCCCCCGATTCATATTTGCTAATAAACTGTTGAGGAGAATTGAGTTTCTCGGCAAGATCTATTTGCCGCATATTAATTTTTATGCGTTGATTTCTGAGTATTTCTCTTAATGTTTTCTCTTTTAAAGAATGCGGATTTCGTTTCATAAAAAAAACATATAACATTCTTTACAATACACCGATTCGGTGTATTATTGTTTTTAAATCCTGGGATATAACTTGTGATAATTTTAGAAATGTAGTTTAATGGTTGTGCGAATTCAATAAAGGAGGTTTTGTCGGATGCTTAAAAAAGATGTTTTCTAAATGCGGTGTCACTTTTACCGCAATTCTTGTCGGCTCAATTCTATGCACTATATTAATTGCGGCAACGCTTACCGATGCTAACGATCCTTATGCAGATAAGACGATCTCAAGTTGGAATGATGTTTTAATCAAATATCTGGCATATCGTGATAGTTCATATCATCTAATTCCGCCAAGTGCAGAATTCAATGCCGATACTTTTCTTTCGGTCGGAACAAAGATTCAGGATAATGCCGATTGGTTTTGGGAATTTAACGATACGGTTCTTTATCTTGATGATAGTGGCGAACTCAGCAAATTATCACATCAACTACCTTTGTCACTTGTGGTCTATGAAGATATGGCAAACAATCAAGTTGTAATTGAAACAATCCCAGACAACGAAAAAGAGCCGGCAAAGGACTTGGCTTCCTTTACCGCCCCGGCATGGGAAGAGCAGACTTACACACAGAGCCGAGACGAATATTTTTCCGCTGAACTCGGTAAACGCCGGGTTGTTTGGCAGATAATTTTGCAAGCAAAACCAACAGAAAAAGATGCGGCAACGACGGAACTTGCCACCACATCATTATCCACACTATCTGTACCTGTACCGATGGCAATGATGAGCGGTGGGGCATCAATTACTAATATCCGCATTACAGCCATAGAACGTCTTACTAACAACAATGTAGAATGTGAAATTTCTTATCCCATAGGATTTACCAACGATTTAGATATTTTCAGTATAGATAGCGGCACCGGACTTTTAACTTTCTGGTGGAAACTTGCGGCAACGACCAATGTAAGCACATCAACCAACTATATTTCATGGATTGATACCGAT
>CAMZLY010000040.1 GCA_947311825.1 uncultured bacterium | reverse complement strand
TGGCACGAACAAGTTCATAAAGCTTATGATTGTTCTCTATATTCTTAATTAGATCATCAAAGTTGGTGGTTGTGTACATTGGTCTTGTCAGCCAGCGGAATGACCAGTCGATATCATCAACTGTCCAATGTTTTGGATCGTAGTCGGAGTTCTCTTCAGCCTCTTCTTCATCTATATTCTTGCAGATTTTGCTTACTAAAAAAGGGTAGCCGCTAGTGTAGTAATGGATACGTTCGGCAATGACATCAAAATCAATATTCACGTCATTTTCTTCGGCATAATCAATCAACATGGTTTTGATTTCTGCCGGATTAAAGCTCATATCCACATTAAAATCAGCAGCAATGTTCCAAGGGCTGTTTATCTTTACTTCGTCGCCTTCACGAATCTTTAGCTTCAGTGATTTTACATCATGCACACCTGCCAGAATTACAGATTGGAAAGTATAATCATCACCATCATTGCAGGCTAGATACTTATCCCGTAGCATGGCAAGAAAACTTACAAATAGCTGGTTATTGCTGGATTTATCAACTTCGTCTATTAGTAACACTACATTGCGATTCGCTTTTTCTATAAAATCCGTAACAAAGAGAGAAAGAGTATCCAGATCGACAACTTTTTGTGATCTGTTTCTAATTAACTCTGCTGTTCCTGGATAAAATCTTTCAAGGCTTCTGGCGAGCATCTCGACAAAGCGTGGGCTGAATGACTGCTCATTTTCAAATATTGTATCTCCAACACCGGCAAAACTCATGCGAGAAAGAATGTAATTATCATCCTGCCGCAGAACCTTTGTTATATTTGTCAGCATAGTGGTCTTGCCATACTGGCGTGGACGATTTATGGCAAAGTATTTCCCTTTTTCAATCAAAGTCATCACTTTCTTGAATTTATGGGAAATATCGACCATATAATGTTTATGGGCGACACAACTACCGGTTACATTAAATTCACGTTTCATTTTCTACTTCTCCAGATACATCAATATGAAATTCCATAAACCACTCTCGCACATTCACTGTTTTTCGTCAAATGCTATTATTAGGTCGTCAGTGGTCATCGAATGGTTGGGAGTTCGTCCGACATATTATGGGTGTAAAAATTTGATTATTAAACCACAATTTGGCGATTTGAAGTATGGCAAAATCAGGTGATAAATGCCTATGCTCAACTGCCGAACCTAGATTAAAATAAAGGGCATTCCTCTTAACGTGCATTGCGGCATATAGTGACTTCTCAATATCTCACTCGGTCGGGAAGATTTCCCGACCTACTTTTGTTTATTTCACATGTAGGTCGGGGATATTTCCCGATCATAAAATACTTGAGAAATTACGTTTTTATGAATCTAAACGCCCGGCAATGAGCCCGAGTGGTAGTGCGGCTGGCTGTGCCGGCTTGGATTTTATTGCAACGTGTCGTCCGGTATTTGAGGATTTCTCAAATGCGTGCATTACTTCCAGTATATGATAAGCAAGATCACCGCTTGTTCTGTGCTTGCGTTTACCCTTGCTGAGAATTGAATATGCAAGATCGGCAGCACCAATACTACGCATATTGTCGGCATAGGGATGACTTAAGGTCTGTTCTTTCCACTCTTTATCAGAGGTAGTGAAAAGTAATGCCGGACCTCCAAATGTATTGGGATCGGGAACTTTCAATGACCCTTCTGTTCCGTATAATTCAATTGTACTATGCCCGTGAGCATGTACGTCAAAAGATATAGTTACGGTAATGATTGCACCTGAATGAAATTCCAGTGACCCTGAATAGTTAGTTGGTATTTCAACAGGAAGTAATTTACCAAACTGTTTTTCGCATGTGGCAATACGAATATCGTGTGCTTTTGATGTAATAGCAGATACTTTTTTGACCGGACCAAGAAGATGTACTAGTGCTGTCATATAATATGGCCCCATATCAAACATTGGCCCTGCACCTTTTTGATAAAAAAATGTCGGATTTGGATGCCATGATTCGGGGCCATAACTCATCAAGAATGCAGTCCCACCGGTAACTTTTCCAATCCATCCATCATCGACAATTTTTCTGCAGGTCTGCAATCCTGCCCCCATAAAAGTGTCGGGGGCACAACCAACCAAAAGCCCCTTTTTCTTTGCAAGGTCAAGTACGGCTTTGCCGTCATCTAGATTAACCGCCAAAGGTTTTTCGCAATGTACATGCTTGCCTGCATTCAGAATCTGCATACTAACTTCGGCATGAACAGCAGGGATTGTTAGGTTGATTACAAGGTCAATTTCTTTATTTGCAAGTAAAGCTTTAACGGTCTGTGCTTGGCATTTGTTTTCTTTTGCTTTGGCACGGGCAGCAGACATATCTATATCTGCACACGAAATAACTTTTAACACTTCAAACGCTTTTGCTCCGTCAAAATATGCTTGTGATATATTTCCGCAACCTATTATTCCCACATTAATTTTATTTTTCTTTTTTGCCATAATATATTTTCTCTTTCTTTATTCTAGATTCTGCCTTGTGCGATATTATTTGTCGTTAGATATGTATAACTTTCTTGAACAGCTTTCATCATGTCGCCTTCATAACTGTCTAACTCTACTGCAATATATTCCGTGTTAGCGGCAACTTTACCTGCAGCGATAAGGTCAACTTGTCCGGTACCGGCAGGCAGAAATGGGCTACTATTGCTTACCATTATTTTCCCATCTTCCGTCTCTGCCTCCGTGAATTCTGCACCTGTATCAACCACACCGTCTTTAAAGTGCAGTAGTTTCCCACGAACTCCTATTTCCTCAATAAAATCGACAGGATTAAGCCCTGCTCTTGCCACCCAAAATAAATCTGCTTCCCATAGAACGGTTTCCGGTGTATTTTCAAGAAAATAACGATACCCCGGCTTGCCATCAACATCCGCTAAATCCCAATCGTGATTATGATATCCAACCTTTAGACCATGTTTGGCTGCATTATCGGCAGCTTCACAATATAACTCCGCCATTGCTTTTACAGTATCTGCTGTTTGATAATGCTCTTTGAATTTTGGCGGACAGCCGGTAATCATATATTTGACACCAAGTAAAAGTGCTTCATCTATAATCTTATTTTTATCATCCCCTATTGGCAATGCACCATGCCATGACGGAGCTTTGATACCAAGATCATTAAATAGCTTTGCGGCTTCTTCAATAGATGAACCAGGAAACCCTGCCGGCTCTACATTGCCGAACCCCATATCGGCTATATCCCTGATTGTCCCTTCATAATCGGCTGCCGCCTGTTCACGAACGCTATAAAGTTGTATTGTGATTTGTGGTAACATAAGTTCTCCTTTAATAATTGATAAAAACAACACTTATAATAGTGACTCACCCCATAATAACAGCTATAGTAACACAGTCAATTGACAAAAACTATGAAAATAGGTAAAAAAATGAACTTAAAACTTGTTTCTGTTGGGTATTACAAGAGTCCTCCCGGAGGTGCGGCTTCGCCATCTACCATTTCAGAAGGTAGGATTTTTTTTGAAGTCATCACGGCCGGATCTGTTTATGCTCCAGCTGGCGAGCGTTTATTGTGCGGTGCTGGCTGGATATTTGTTCATTCTCCTGGTCAGCATACAGTGTGGGAATCAGAGCCATCGGGCAACTACGAATGCATGACTATTCTTTTTGATAGTACGGACGATAGTTTTTCAAACATCTGGTTGCGGAACTTTTTCTGGGAAAATGATAAGCAGGCTATTAGCTTTGCACATGAAATGATTTATGCTTTTTATAATAGTGGTACATCCCGCAGTATTATTGGCAACCTTATTTGGAATCAATTATTATTTAGACAAGAGGAGTATAAAAGTAGAAAAAGCCACCGCGAAATTCCGCCACGCATATCTGAGGTTATGTCATATATTGATAAATATTATACGGCAGACTTGGGAATTGAAGAACTGGCAGCACACGTTAAACTAAGTGCATCACACCTGCATGCACGCTTTAAAGAGTTTGTTGGGATTACTCCGCATCACTATCTGATTAAACGGAGAATGCGTGCAGCACGACATTCTCTTGCGACCAGCGATATGCCGATAAAAGTAATAGCATCTGATATTGGCTATGCAAATACAGAATCATTTTGTCGTGCATTTAAGGAGCATTTTGGTATTACTGCCGCCGGATATCGCAGAAAATATATGATTTATTAAAATATTATGCACAGATGCCGCCTTTATCGCAACAGCATTCACCGCCACCACCTAGGATACCGTTGATAATACCGCTGGCACAGCCGACTCCAGTTTTTACATATAATGCTTCGACAGGACAATTCATCATACATGCACCACATTCCATGCAGGCATCAAAATCAATTATCTCTACTTTACCTGGATTGAGATCAAATACCTTATGTGGACATACAGAAAGGCAAATCCCGCAACCAATACATTTTTCTGTATCTAATTTAAGTGTTGCTACGTTTTTTAAATATTTCATTATTATGTTCCTTAGTCACCCATCGGTTCTGGAGGTAACAGTCACGTATATTTCCTTACTTTAATAGTTCTACCTCTCGGAGATAAATAGATACTTCTTTAGTTAAAATCCGCCCCATACGATGAAAATAAGCCCGGCTATCACAGCCGCAATCTGAATGGGCATAGCAATTTTCATTTCTTTTTTCACTCCCGACATAGATGTATAAGTGGATGTACCGGTGAAATTAAGCGACATAAAAGAAACTATGGCAGATAGCATTAATAGCCAGCCGGAATTTTCCAACATGGTGGAGCCAGTTAATTTACTAATAAAAAATATTCCCCATAAAATTATTGCACACCATAGTCCTTTTATTGCAAATGAACGCCCCGGCAACCATGGCAACAGAGCAGGAACAATTGCACCACCGGTCAACCAGCCGGCAAAGACCATTCCGAAAACTTTTGGCATTACGGTGAATGTATATCCATCATGTGTTATACCACTTAAAAGCGACAAAACTACAGCAATACCAAGTGCCTGTTTAAACCAAATAACAAGCTCTACAGGTATTACGGCAATACGATCACGCAAAGTAAATTGCACTTTCCGCATTTCAGGTGTTGCTTTAAAATCAGCATTAATAAATGCTGGGATATCATTTGCTCTAACAGGACCATAAATGACGCTGAACCCGCATTCTTTACGCACATTAACCGCAGAAACACCGGGGGCACCTAGTTGTGGCACAATCAGCTTATGATGTGAAACAATTCTTAAAAGCTCTGTTTCTATCACCTGATTGATAATCTCATCAGTACTGAATGTTCTTTTTCCAGCAGCACACCATACATTAACACCCTTTGTGTCAAGCACAAGAATCCAGCAATCTATACCGTCAAGTGCACGCCTTAGATGATCAAATGATAACTTATAGTTAGCCGAAACAAAAACCATAGATTCGTCAGTTGGTGAGCCTGCGGCATATAGTCCCGGTGTGACAATGTAATTATTGCGCCCAATGGCACAACGGACTTTTATAGCACCAACTTTGTCTTTTTTTGTAAGTAAAGTACGAACCTGCGGAATTACTCCCGCAGGAGTTTCGACATTTCCGATAACCCAGTCTTCATTTAATGCAGGCCTGGAACAGCAACATGTTTTTTCTTCTAACATCATCTTTCCTTTGTGCTAGTAATATATAGATAGCTTTTACCATTGTTCTGTTTAATTGTCAAATTATGGTTATTGGTTGCAAAAAGACAAATAAAGGAAGCGGATTCAGGAAAAATAATTTATACAAACAGTCTTAGTGCCGGAAAAAAGATTTCAGCCTTCCCCTTTATCCCCTCCTGTCCATTCTATTGCAGACCGAATATCATCCATAAATACCGGCTGTGTCCACGCCCACACGCCAGCAGTACTGGCTATCCGGCAGCGGACATATTTTTCATCACCGTTAAATCTATATTCGGAAACAGAGCCATATTCAGACTGCAATTCCACTCCGTCTTGTCCGAAAAACTGAATTTGAGTCTTTTCTTCCTGCTGAACATCAACTTCAATCATTATTTTATCGGCAAACACCTTGTAACCGGATAAAATAATCCCTGTTGTTGCATAACAATGCCCCTGCTTGATTGCACTCAGAATATTCTCTTTTGTTAATGACGAAGCTTTAACCATATTATATCCCGTCCCCCCCACCGCTGCCCGAGTATGATATACACCTTCATGTAAATGTGCATCATCGCTCGCAATCCCTATAATACGTAATCCGGCAGACAACAACTTGTCCCACATTTCATCAGCGTATGATTTTCCCGGTAACGGAAAACTATTACAATCAGGCGAGGCATTACAAATCTCAAAATGTGTACAATTCTCAAGTTGCATAACTTCTTTAGAACTATATGTCCAACGCCAAAATGGATGACAAATAATAGGCACTCCACCTGCTAACAGAGTTTTATTTATTCCATCCTGAAGAATCAAAACTTTCTTCATATTCTCGTTGCCGGATATTTTTTCAGCCAGAGTAATATCGGGCTTGCCTCGTTCCCAGATATCCTTGCTTCCTAAATCAGGTGCAACATTTTCAGTAACACCAGCCGCCACAACATGACAGTTTTCCTGACCAGTGTATTCGCAACAAGGAATACCAAGAATACCTGCGTCTTCCGCATAAGTTTCTATCGGTGTATATTTATTATGATCAGAGATACCTAGGAAATCATATCCTATTTCTTTATAATATTTAGCAACACAATCCGGTGCTGATCGACCGTCACTCTTCGTCGAATGACAATGTAAATTTCCTTTATACCATGGCATATCTTTTACCCTTCCTTTAAAATGATTCTGTCATCAAATCTGAATTCAGAGACCCAAAATGTTTGAGCATAACCAGTGGCTCTGTCTGCGAGGCATTAACAATCCGTACGCCACCCATTGCATAATAATCATCAGGGTGTAATTTCATTCTACGACCGGGAATACAAAACGATCTCGGTACCCAGTTAGGAACTAACCGCAAGATACCTTCTCCCGTATTAAGAGCACTATCCGCAATACTACTTATTTTTATGCTCATATTTTTTCCTTTCAACGCCAATCATTACTTTCTTAAGAGTATTCTCCTCCACGTCACAACCAAACACAACCTTACCCATTCTCTCTGCCAACACAAAGTGCGGCACCGAGTTAAGCGTCTTTTTGTCCGCATCCATTGCCGCTCTAAGCTTACTCCAGGCAGGAGGTTCATCCAAAGAAGTCGGCAAACCAAGTTTGTCCAACAATGAAATCAGACGATGCACATTATCCTCACTAAACCCACAAGCCGTTGCCGACAGTTTTGCCGCATAAACCATTCCCAATGATACCGCCTCACCGTGTAACCATTTATCATAACCGGAAACCGTTTCAAGAGCATGAGCATAAGTATGCCCAAAATTAAGAATAGCACGCAAGCCCCCCTCACGCTCATCTTCAGCCACTACTTCCGCCTTAATTTCACAACACCGCTTAACAATATTTAATAAAACTCCTTTATCACGACTCAACATGGCATCAATATTCTGCTCAAAATAATCAAACAACTCCGCATCCCAAATAACGCCATACTTAACCACTTCACCTAGCCCCGAAATATATTCTCGTTCCGGCAAAGTATCCAAACTATCCAGATCAACAACCACCTCTATCGGCTGATAAAACGCACCTACCAGATTCTTCCCTTGCGGCAAATCAACCGCCGTCTTGCCACCAACAGAACTATCAACCATAGCGAGTAAACTAGTCGGAACTTGCAAAAACTTAACCCCGCGCAGAAAAGTTGCGGCAACGAACCCCGCCAGATCACCAACCACTCCGCCACCCAACGCAACAATTACCGATTTCCTATCCAGTCCGGCATCAACCGCATTACCATAAAGCTCTGCTGCACTGTCAAGCGACTTAGACAGTTCTCCCGCCGGAACAACAGCACTAAAAACTGTTATCCCACGCTTTTCCAACAGAGAAATGCAACGTTCCATATAAAGCGGTGCCACATTAGTGTCAGAGACAACCAAAGCACTAACACCGGACTTATTACCCAATGCACCCCCTATCGGCAAATCGGAACCAATGGAAATGTCATAAGACCGAGCACCTAAATTAACCTTAATAGTTTTAGCCATAAAACAACTCCTTATAAATCATAAAACATCTTTTTAACACAACCATATATATCTGTCGAGCTTTTGCTATACCAGTAACCAATTTTCCATATACAAAATCATGTAACTTCTCAACTATATTTTTATAACGTCACCACTGGGCTTGTCCCAGTGGGACGGTGATTACCTACAAAAAATCCCACAATTTTCAACCCCCCCCCCGCCATTCGTGCCGCTTTGCGGCACGAATGGCTGGAG
>CAMZLY010000039.1 GCA_947311825.1 uncultured bacterium | reverse complement strand
TTTTTTGCAACGCACTTTCAGCGCTAATTGTTATTTTGTTACTCATCATATCCTAGGGCTTATCGCCCTAGGCTATATTGCTTCGGACTTTCAGCCCGATTTCTTTTACAGAACGTTCAGAAGTCACAATTTTTCATAAGACGACAGCCTTATGGAAATATTGCACTTCATTGTTCTGTTGGTCATCTTCTTTCTTGGTTGAGTTTGAAACACCACTTGATATTTTACTTTTCTTGAACATCCAACATCGAACGCTCAACATCGAACATCGAATTTTTTCATTCAGAATTGGACGTTGAATGTTGGTAAGCGTCCGACGGTCGACCTCATTGACATAAACCCAAAGGGATAATAATATTGGTATTGATGGGGATTATGCGGCCTGTTTTTTGCGTGCGGCGATCCAATTTTTCGGGGTTAGTTCAGAAACCTCCGTTATTTTCATTGATGGCAATCTAGAAAGTACGTCGCAAAGGTACTCTTGTGTATTAATGCCATACCTTTTACACGATTCTATAATGCTATAAATTATAGCACTGCGGATTCCTGCATCAGCATGACCTATACGCAACCAGTTCTTTCGCCCCAATGCAACAGGTCTTACCGCATTTTCCACTAAATTGTTGTCGATTTCTACTAACCCATTATGGAGATAGTATTCTAATTGTTTCCAATACTTTAAAGCATAACCTATCGCCTTGCCCGTTCTACTTTGAGGCAAATGTTTAAAACGTTTTAGATCTAATGCCTTTTTTATTCTAGATATAATCATTTGGCTTTGTGCTTCACGTATGGCACATCGTAATTCTGAACCAGCATTGCTATTACGCAATCTAGATTCTATATGATATAATGAGCCTATTTGATTTAAGAACCATCCTGCAAGTTTTGGTTCTTCATCTGTTGCTTCGGTAAATTTTCGTCTAGCATGAGCCCAGCAGCCGGCAAGTTCTATATTACTATGCGATTTAGCATAACTGATATATGCACCATATCCATCGGTCTGGATTACTCCACAGAAGTTATTTAACATTTCATCAAGGCAATTTGCCGCCCTACTAGTATGCCATTCGTAGATAACATCACCTCCGGGATGATTATATAACCAAAAGTATCCCTGTTTGCTGCCTACATTTTTATCAGGATAGCGAATGGGAGTTTCATCTATTTGTAAGTATTTACTATCGACAAGAGCATTTCTCATATGATTATAGATAGGCTGTAGCCAGTTTGCTGTTACGCCGATCCAGTCACTCATCGTTTTTCTGGATAATTCAATACCAAAACGACTTTTCATTATTTGCTCTTGACGATAAAGAGGTAAGTGATCTTCGTATTTCCTTAAAGTAATGTCTGTAAGTAAACTAGGTGTTGCATATCCACCATCTACTACCCTTGGAGCTAATGGTGCAATTACAGGAGGAAGACTTTTATCATTTATAGATTTATATTTACGACGAATAATTAAACGGCGGAAATATTGCTGTGGAACAACATCAAGTTCCTCTGTAACTTCTTCGCCTATGCATTTATAAGAGTCGGGATCAGATTTAACTTCATCGGGGTCAATAATGACTTTTTCTGTCGGTAGATTCTCAGGTAAACGTGGTTTACTCTTGCGAGACTTTCGTGGGCGTGATGGTGATGAAGGTGATGGAGTATCATCATCTTCAGGAGTTACTTCTAATTCTTCGGCAAAACCAAGCAATAATTCTAGCTGGTTGGGATTAAGCTTCTCACTTTTCTTACCAAACATGCGTTTAAGAAGAGCTTTTACTTTTTGATGGAGTAGTTTGTTCTCGGATGAAAGTGCTTCAATAATAGCTACCAACTTCTTCTGGTTTTCTACTAGTTCGGCGACTTGCGAAATTAACTTTTCCTGTTCAAAATTCATGCTCCCAACCCTACCATAATGGGGGTGAAATAGCTAAAAAAATATCACTTTTTCTAAAGTTTTTTATCGCTGATACCACGGTCTCAAACTGCCCTGTCGTAAGTCTATGCCATCTAATAATATAGCAAGTGCCTCTGGTGCAAGTTCAAGTTTTCCATCTTCAATTTCTATTCCTTTTGGCCAGGAAAAAGTACCTTTTTCTAATCTTTTTATCAAAACCCATAATCCTGTACCATCCCAATATAATATTTTAATACGTGTATGGCGACGATTAGTAAAAACGTATAATGCACCATTCGTCGGATCTTCTTTTAGTATATTTTGGGTCACAGACCATAACCCAGTAAAACTTTTACGAAGATCAACATGATCAACAGCAAGAAATATTTTAAGAGAACCTGTGAAGTTTAACATTATATTACCCTCCTGATTAGGTCGGCAATCTGATCTATAGCTATATCAGAGGGAATATTTACCTGTGTGCCACATGACAGTTTGACTTCTATATTTTGTTTGGCGGATATTTTTACGGCAGATGGTAATGATACCTCTACAAATTTAGTTTTATGTTTTGGAGTTTTACTAAGCCAACCATAAAACGTTGTCGGATTTATTCCGTTTTCATTGCAAAATACTGATTGCCTCTGACCACTATTTTTATAAGCCTCTACAAATTTAACTCGGTCCTCTGCGGTATACCGCTTAAGAACTCGCTGACCCTGTTTACCTTTTTTCGTATTCATGGCTCCGGTGTATCATGGACAATATGATCTGTAAATGGGGTCAACCATCGGACGCTTACGATGAATCGACGGAATAGACCGCCTTTTTGAAACGGTGGGGCATTTTCCCGAACCCCTTCCCTCCGAAGCCGGGATGCAATTTCTCCAAATAGGCGAGCATGCACCAAAAAAGCTCCTCGGCCATTTTGGCCGTGCGCGGCTTGTTCGCATGAGACAATCCGTTCTTACTCTCCGCGAATGCTCGCCATCACCGACCGGTTCGCCCGCAGGGCATCGCATACATCGTTCAACCTAAAAACGGCAGTTGAATATCCAATAGCCAACAAGGAATAACCAATATCCAAGGACTTGACCCTCTTATTTGGATATTGGATTTGGCTGTTGGATATTAAAAAAGCTCATGCAAGGAGCTGAAGAAGCAGCTGATTGCCATCAGATACTGGCTGAAGAGCCTTTCCTCGTAGCCATTTGACGAATACAACTGATAAAAGCATAGCCCACCTTACTTCAACACTCAACTACTCCGCAGTTTGATCCAGTTGATTCATAGCATTCCAAGGTTCGGTTTTTGTAAGGCGTTTACCGAGTGCTCGATAAATATCCGGCAAATCAAAATTCTTTAATATACCTCTGGGAATAGTAGAGAGCGGCCATTTGTATACTGGACTGTCAATTATTATCTGATAAGACGGAAGATAATTGATTAGCTTCACTTTTGGTTCACGCCCATGAAGCAGTGCCGCAAAAGCAACAGTAATGGAGTTTATGCCACGACCAATTAATGTTATATCTTCGGCACCTTCAGCATATAAAAAATCAAGAGCTCGCATAACATCAAAAACACGCTGGCCAAGATAAGACTTTTCACTCATATCACCAATTGATGCATACATGAAATCTGATCCGTATGGATCAAATATACTACCGGACGCACAGCTTTTTGAGGTTGACTGACCAATGCCTCTTGGATCAATTGCAACCAGTGGGATTCTACCTTTTGTCATCTGTTTAATGCTTGCAAGCTTTTTAATGTCATCTTGACTGGAAGTGTGCCCCACATATACATTGATTTTGCCAGTTGGCGGATGCATAAAGATATTTTTGTTTCCATAAACAGCGGTAATCACTTGAATCCCCGGTTCTGTCTCAATAGAAAATTCAGCCGATTTGTTTAACTTGGTATCATTGAAATATGGAAGTGCACGATAATGTGGCGGTTGTGATGTTGTTGGTATTTGTAAAATCTGTTTTGCTTTTTTGCACAATAATTCTTTTGAAAGAACTTTACGTTTTTCTGCTAAAATATTGCTTTGTTCCATAGTAATTTCAAATACACGTTTAGCATCTCTCATTTTTAATGTACCGGATTTTGTTGCAAACAACTCCTTTGCCGGTAATATTTTTATCTTTTCCTTTGTCGGATCCCCTTTTATGCCAACTTGCTTCATAAAAAAAGCGACCATTGCCTGGCGATTCTCCGCCGAATAGCCATGATGCCCGGAGCCAATAAAGAGCTCCGCATCAGATTTCCGCCCAAGTAATTTGTAAATTTTTTGCATCTCTTTTGCTGCAATGCGAGTATATTTTGCAGAAAAGAAATCGTGATATTGTCCGAGAATCAGTGTTGGACGTGGTGCATACGCTAACAGCAGGTCAACATGATCAAGTTTTGCCTTTAAAAATCTAGGAGGATTTTGTTCTGAATCAGTTGGGCATTCGTTTTCAACATTTGCGGCAACAGAACAGATGTAACAACTAGGTGCTGACATTGTTATACGTGCATCAAGTGCAGTAATATAGCTTGTAAGAGTTCCTCCACCGGAATTACCTGTAACCCCGATATGTTTTGTATCGACCTCTTCCCTACTCATCAAATAATCTAAGGCTCTAATAGCATCCCACACCCGCCAACTACCAAAAAAATCGTCAACCAGTAACATTTTGTTACCCATGTGATTATGGGCATGACACAAATTAGGACGTTTCCCTCCATCACGAGGAAAGAACTGCCGCCGCTCCCCTTGTGATATAGGATCAATTATAAATACAATAAAACCCTTTTGAGCTAAAGCTTGACAGTATGCCTGATACGCATCATCAGCCTTACCTATTACAGAATGACCACAAAGTCCCAAGACGGCCGGATTTTTATCTTTAAGTTTTTTTGGAAGATATAGATTGCCGGTAACATAAAATCCCGGCCGGCTTTGAAATATTATTTTTTCTATAGAACAGTTTGATAGTTCTATATTTCCGGTAATCACGGGATTTAGTGCCGTTTTAGCCGGCATTTTACCAAAACATTTTTTGATACTTTTGCGAACTTCAGAAACATAACGGCCCGCATCCGCTTTTGTTTTAATACTGTTTAAACGCTGGCTGCGCTCCTCCATAATATTACGGACATTTAAAAGATTATACTCTTGTACCATGTGAGAATATCTAAAAGAATTCATGATAAAGTTCCTTTTGTTTTTATAAATTAAGACTAGAGAGTACTATAAATAATTTTTAATAAAATAATAATATCAAATAGGGAAATCATAGGAAATCTGGTTCTTTGATAGTTGGCATAGATACAGATTGACAAACAATCAACAGTCCACCCTGAAGAGGTGACGCATGAGTGTTAAGAGCCTTGCCCCACCGCAATTCCCTTGGGTTAAACTGGCCGCTTTTTCCGATAAGTTCTCCATGAATCCGCAATAAAAGAATACTGTGAATCATCCATCAGTTTTATTATTGGTACACAAAAGTTCCTTCTTTGAATCAAATGTTCTGCCTGATAGAGACACGGAACTCCGATACTCTCCTGATCCGCTATAACAGCTTCGTCCGGCATCATATAGTTAAAACGCAATGCACCATCAGTGTCAATAGCAATCCCCGGCATAACCAAGTCTTGAATATAAGCCCTGAATTTATTGGTAGATATCGGGTCTCCTTTGATCGTATAGAGATCTCCAGTCCGAGCAAAATCGCAAAGATCAGCAAAGTAAGGAAACGCAGTAAATTGTCCTAGAGCACAGTCTTGTTTTACAGATTTAGCCTCGGCATAAATCAACTCTAACAATGACCTAGCTAATTCGAATCCATAAAGAGAACCTGCATTTTCAAGAGATGCTCCCATCGGTGTGCCTGTCATTCCGTCGATCTTCAACCCGTCGGCATTGTAACACCCGTCGTCATCTGACAACATCCGCCGAATATAATTCCTGACACGCTGCCGGAATGCGGGATTTGTTGGATCCACCGCAACCGCAACACCGTCAAGGTAACAACACTCGCCATCAGGCACTCCGTCCCTATCCCAACCATTATACCAAAGCACAACTTTAATTCCATCAGCGTGACACTCATCCACGAATCCACGCAAATCTGGAAACTTGCACTCGTCAACCACAGGGTCTCCAACATTCTTTTGCCATTTTGCGTCGAGAATTATAGTGCCTGGCTTAATGTCGTGCTGTTTCAAAATCCCAACCCAACGTCTAAGATTATCTTGCGTCATTTTATTAAAAAAGTGCTCACTACCTTCCGCCTGTTGAAAAGAAAGGTTACCGTTTTCAATCTCAGTCATACCAAGAGCCACCTGTTCATGCCACGTGCAAAAAACAGGCTCATACGTCCATGGCTCATAAGGATGCCGACGCACAACGTTGCCTCCATACTCACCAAGATCATCCAGATATCGTTTAAGGGCGATTGTTTTATCCTGCGAAAACCGCATAATCAACTTTGGCGTCTCCCAATCACCATCCACGACCAAGTGTCCATCATAAGCTAGAGAAAATGCCTCTGTCCCGACAATGCAATCCGCAATGTTTTTTTTATCGTCCTCGCTAAAATAGTTTACTTCAAAAGCTTTGAATCCGTATTCACCAGGTTTAGCCAACACACCCACTGACATAAAAGTGGCATTATTCTCATCGTGACAAACGAAACAAAGTGGAGCACCGTGCAAAGCGAATCCCCAAACAGTCTCTTGAACCTCTTTATAGTCACCAACGCCAATTGCATGAAATTCATTGGCGTAAAAGTCCTGTTTTTCCACGAAATTAGACTGCGGAGAAAAAATGCGGGTAAATCCTGGCACGGAAGCACGCTCATTGCCTCCCACGACACCACGAAAGTAATAAGCACGGTCGACTTTGCCTTTACCATTAATTTCAGTAAAGTACTCAACAAAATCTTCTTTAAAGGTATAATGATGAATTTTACTCTTCCATAAACATGAATCAGCAATAATATCAATAGCAATTTCATCGGCATAATTATGTTTAACAACAACTTGTGGAGACGAATGAGATTCATCCTTTCGCCCTATCATATCAATGGCACTTACCATGCACATACCATAATAAAACTCAGATCCTTTCCTAATGACCACCAATAATCTCTCAGGAATTATTGTCACTTCATAATTTACACTTGAAATAATTATATTTGATCCATACTCTTCTAACTTTAATTTCGACACCAGTTTATCCTTCTCTTATTTTTAAACTAATAAATCCATAATTCGGATATTACTCATACTCTAAACCCTAAATTCTTTCTAATTTCAGGCAAGTCATCTGGAAAATCAGTAACTCCATGCCATTTGCGATAACTTAAAGCTTCAAGCACATCCCAATGCTCATTACATTTTATAAGATGATTAAAGACTTTTGCGTTCTGTCGCTCTTTTGAGGTAATCCAGGTATCGTTTTGCATAGTGTTTGCGAACGACTCCAAACGTACACCATAACTATGAATATAAGATTCAGAATCGGCTGAAAAATAACGTTCATTGTTATTTTTTGTTTCAAGAATACTGTTTAGCTTATTCAGAGTTGCCAGAAATATACCTTCCTCTTTTTCATTCATAAAGTTAAGTTGTCCGGATTCATGATTAAATTTATGCGGTATAACATCAACACCGACAAGTCCTTCCTTATTAACCGATAGACGCAGAGACATCCCCTGAAACCAAAAGGGCTCCGGCATCTCTGCTCCTTTGCGTTGAGGAAAAATAAAATTCCCGAGACTATACGCAACAACCGCCCCGTTATAAATTTCCATCCCCCGCACTACATGAGGGTGGTGCCCGATAACAGCCGTTGCACCCGCATCAACAAAAGCATGACAATAATTACGAATGCGTGCTGATGGAAATGGTATACATTCTTTTCCATCATGAAAAATAACAATTACTTTATATCCTGCCTTAGCAGCATTAACAATCTGCAATATATTATAAGGCAGATTTATCGCATTTATTCCAGGCGTCTCAATGCCTGCATCACATTCGCAATGCATGCTGATTGAAACAACTGCTATTGGAACATCTTTTACGACAACCTTTAATGGCTCTGCGGCAACAGCAACATTGCTACCCCCTCCAACATACATAGCTCCAGCATTCTCAATATGGGATAATGTCTCCATGAATGCTTCATCACCCCAGTCTCTCGTATGATTGTTTGCTACTGAATAAATATCGAAACTACCTGCTTTAAGCTCCTGCATAATATCAGGATTTGCACGAAGATTTGGACCGCATTTATCAATTTCCGTTCCGCCACAAGTTAGCGCAAGCTCAAGATTAGTAATTGATAAGTCTTTATCATGTAATGCAGATAGGCAATCTCCATAAATATACTCGCCTTTGCCGTGTAGCAAGTCAGACTCTACACTTGCCACAGGACAGAGATCACCCGTAATGAAAAGTTTTATATTTTCAGTATCCGTATTGCTGAATGACAAATGTTTGTTTTTCGGTATTTTCATAAATTATTCGTAATAGTAATCGTTTACAGGTTATAAAAGCACATGGCATCAAGATGTGCAATCAATTATAATTATGGGGTTTTCCGCCCCATTTGCGTACAAAAGTAGTAAGTCCCCACCATGTAATCAATGAAAAAATATAAACAAATTACTATTTTTTTCTGCGAACATCTATTTTTTGCCGCCTGAATAGACCAAATTCAGTATCAAATAGCCAATGAAAGAAAATAAAAGAAAATAGGGACATACAAAAAGTTATATACAAAAAGTTATAAGCATAGATACAAAAGAAAATAGGGACATACAAAAAGTTATAAGCATAGATACAGAATAGACAAAAACATGCTATACAAACTTTAAATAGCTTCATAGAAAAACGTCAACAAGTTACTGAACTCATAAATAGATCCTTTTTAAGTGATGCGGCTAAACAAGATTACCAAGCACGCTTCATTGACAGATTACGTGCTATTAGCTAAAAATGCAGAATAATTTTATTACCAATATTGTTCATTGCTAATTTCATCAAGCGTAATAACCAGATCAAAATCATCAATCTCATTTGTGGGCTTCTCGGCTGTTATCAAAACCATTTCAAAAGTATAATTGCTATACTTCGGCATAGATTGAAGGAATAGATTCTTTCTACTTATCATCTTTTCATAAACCCCAGATTGCATAGAACCAGAATCATATTTAATTTCACAAAATATAATTTTACTTCCATTTATAATGTACATTAAGTCAATCTGAAATCCCTTTTCAATGTTACATGATTTTCTATCAAAAAATGTTCCCGATTCGTAGGCCACTCCGTTAAACCCCATTATTCTGGCAAAAATATAGTGATTCTTTCGACACCATCGCTCAAAACTATAACCCATAATCTGATTAAAATTTATTCTATTCAACGCCTTCTCAGGATGTTCGTTGTAGTCTCCATTTTTAATGCATTTTTCGATAGGTCTAATAAATCTATAATAAAATAGAAGGTATTCATCATCAATTGTGTAACGCAACAATTTACTATTTTCATTCTTATGCAAAGGTACATATTTCTGAATAAAACCACATTTTTCTAAGTCTACAAGAACCTCTGTAAGATGACCGCCACTCTTAACTCTGCAAGCTTTCTCAAGGTCTTTAATTTCAGCAAATTTATTCTTAGCAAGAAACTCTATAACAGATTTATAATACCTATTAGTAGCCAAACTACTCACAAATATTTTTTCGTATTCTATCGCAAAAAAAGAATTTGGCAAAAATGATTTCCGGCATAGATTAGTTAGAAGAGTACCTTTGCCTTTTACCTGTTTTAGGTACTCACATATCCCTCCTACAGTTAGTTGAGCTACCATCTGTTCCCGCTTACCAAAATTTGGCAAAAATTTGCCTATTTCAATAAAGTTAAATGGTTTCAAGTGTATTTCTTCTTGTGCTCTTGAATAAAGTGCTTTATTAGAAAGAAACTGATTCACAATAAACGATACTGATGAACCGCATAGAACCAAAACCAGATTTTTATTGTGTCGCCAAGAATCATCCCAGAATGGTTTTAGTTGAGCAAAGAAATCGGATTTATATCCTACAAGCCATTGAATCTCTTCAAAGTAGAGAACAACATTCTCTTTTGACGCAACATCATCAATAAGCTCAAAAAAATCCGTCCAATCATTACAAGCCGCTTTGGCTATTATTGGATTTTCCATATATTTAGCAAGGCGTTTACTGCAATTTGAGATTTGCTCTGCCTTTGTTGTTAAAACATTATCACTATCGGACTCTATCCCTTCAAATTTAAATACACAGCGATTCCTAAAATACTGTTCTATTAACTCAGTCTTACCAACTCTTCTTCTCCCATAAACAACCAAGAATGATGCCTCATTACGTGATAACAAATCATCCAAGCGCTTTATCTCATGTTTTCGACCTATAAATGCGTCATTTTGCTTAACTTTATACGATTGCATAGTCTCATTTCCTTGACTTTTCACCATTATTTAGTTTCTTATCCGGCGAATAACACAACCAAAATGATATAATCCGCCCCAATTGTCAACAAACATTAGGGCGAATTATTAATTTATATTGCGTTATTCGCCCTGCACAAAACCATCAAAATAACTGATTCGCCCGAAATTAATACGTTTCAAAACTGCTAGTCGTAAATTTTTGTGTAGCGTTGCGGCACAGCCGCTGTATATTGACCAACTGCGTGGACGCTTGGCCTAAGAAAATAGGGACATACAAAAAGTTATAAATATGCTTGTGCATGTTGTTTGAATATTTTATGGTGTTATTGTAAGCGTCCGATGGTTGACCCCATTTACAGATCATATTGTCCATGATACACCGGAGCCATGAATACGAAAAAAGGTAAACAGGGTTGTACAGA
>CAMZLY010000038.1 GCA_947311825.1 uncultured bacterium | reverse complement strand
TTTTAGTGGCTACAAAAAATGCTGCAAAAAATAATGTAACTAGTTGACTTCAAGGATGTTACGGAAAATTATGACCATTTTTGGCTGGAACATCCGCTAAAATACAAAAAATTGCCACGCACAAGTAGTTTTGCAAGTACCTCTATTTTTATAGAATTATGCTAGTATTCCTTGTCTGTGTTGCACGCACTATGGTCTTATATTTCTACTTGTTATAAATTAGGAGGCGTAAAAGTAGCATGTTTTGATCTTGATTGCCAACAAAATAGTCACAAGAACCAAAAAAAATAGGGCACTTTGCGAGTGCCCTATTATCTTAATAATTTATTGATTATAGTTTAACCGTGACTACTATCGGCACCAGAATCGTTACTGTCATGGTTGTCACCGTTTTCATTTCCAGAATGATCTTCGCCATCTTCGTCATCATAGTCATCACTAACAGCTTCAGCACCGTAGAAACCGAATTGTGTTTCATAATATCCATCAGTGCTTTTGTATATGTACCAATTGCCGCCTCTGGCATTATAGCAACCGATGTCATCTTCGCCGTCACCATCATAATCTCCTATGACAGGCACTGTTCCTTTATAACCGAATTTTGTTTGATAGAATCCTTCAGTACTTTTCATAAGATACCAATCACCACCAGCCGGGTAATAACAACCAAAGTCATCTTTACCATCAGAATCAAAATCACCGACAACAGGTGCTGTTCTGGCAAAGCCAAATTGAGTTTGATAGAACCCTTCAGTACTTTTATACATATACCAATTACCACCGGTAGGGAAGTAACACCCGAAATCATCTTCACCATCAGCATCAAAATCGCCTATTACAGGAATAGTTCCGTCATATCCGAATTGAGTTGTAAAGAACCCGTCAGTGCTTTTGTACATATACCATTCGCCGGTGGGGGGATAGTAACAGCCGAAATCGTCTTTGCCGTCATTATCAAAATCTCCGGTGATAGGAACAGTGCCAGCAAACCCAAATTGAGTTGTGAAAAACCCTTCAGTGCTTTTATAAATATACCATTTGCCTGCTGGTGCATAATAGCAACCAAAATCAGCTATGCCATCACCGTCAAAATCGCCGGTTATAGATTTGGTACCTTCATACCCGAATTGAGTTTTAGAAACACCATCAGTACTTTTAGAGAAATCCCATTCTCCCTTTGGTGCATAATAGACCCCAATGTCGGACGTGCCGTCACCATCAAAGTCATTCTCAACAGCTTTAGCATGAGCTGCAAATGCACTAATGCCACTGAATGATATTATCGTCGCAGTTATTAATATTATATGTTTTTTCATGTTCTGTTTTCCTTTATATTGTTTATAGTTATTGAACTTATTTTGGTTTTACATACTCTGTTTTAATTATTTTATAGTCTCCTTTCTTAATGATGAGCAAAACGATAGAGTATAAGTGCGAAAATAGCAAGGTGATTTTTTTTATTTTTTTTATTATTGAGTCGAAAATTTTGTCTCGTCCGCCTGCGGGCTTCGCCTGTACGGCGTGACGGGTAGAGCCAACGTTACAACCGTTTTATCATCTAAAGCGTATTATTTTGATGGGCGAAGAGCATCTAGCAATTTTCTTATGGGCTTGGATGCACGCCATATAATTGAGTTACTGATATTGTCAAGTGTGTGTTGTGTATCTGTTAACTGTTCTTTTAACTGTCTGCATTCATTTTTGAGTCGTATTATATCTTCAGTTGTTTGTTGCGATTTTGTTTCAGCATTTTTTAGGCTATTAGGATGCAGCAAATATGCTGTATGCAATGGGGTGCGGCCTACTTCTTCGACTATATATGGATATGTGCATTTTTTGACAGGGTGGCTACTGACCATAAAGAATCCGTCATTGTCAAACCATCGTAATACTTCCATATTAACTAGTCGCTATCGTCCAGCTCCACGGCGGTCGTGTCTTATTACGCTTGCATATCTAAGATAGCCGTGAATTGATTTGCCTGAATCAGGAGAAAAGTTGTCGGCACCGGCTGCGGTGAAGTGGCACTTTTTAAATCCGAATCCCAGATCGTCAAAGTTTTTTCGTTGGCATCCAATTTACGATTCTACCGACATCATTGCTACTTTGCGAAATATACCATTTGCCCATATTACGGCATGGACAGTTGTTGTTTGTACGGCATTTGTTGTTTTGGGTTATGTTTTATCGGGCAATAAGATTGCGTTATCATATTTTCCTGTAGCGTTTGTTGGGTTTTTATTGTTTGTGTGGCAGATCAGTCAGGAGCAAGGGTTGCGATTACTCTAAGTTACGAGGAAAACGAGCTTGGGACAAAAATGGTTGAAGCAGGCAAATAGACTTGGCTAATATGGAATATTAAAGGGACTCATGCCGGTTTTGACTGGATAAATATGCGTATTGTTCCCACGTGGAATCCACAAAAAGGTGGTTATCCTCCTGATTTGGGGGCACGAGTTGCTGCAATATATGTTTTGAATCCTTGAGCTTCTTGCAAGTGCCTCTAAAGACTATTATTTGAAAATTCTTGCCGTATTATGTGCGTCAGCCCTCACTGAAAATGGTAATTTTCGAGTTTTGTCTCGCAAGTTGAATGTCGCCACTTCGCTCCTTTTTTCATGCCTGTATTTCGAAATAGTCAATTCCCGCTTCGTGTATTCGCAAAATAATCAGTGGGGTGGTTTTAGGGTAAGATTGATTGATTTGTTCATTGATTTTCAGCAAATATTCGTCAATTACTTTTTGCTTCTTTTTCTAGAATTCCATGGAGGGTAATAGGCTGACATAGATGGTTCCTCCGCAGTTTTTGATGATGCCCGGGGATTGAGTGAGGTGACGTATAATAACGTGATCGTCTCGATAGTTATTGTAGAGGGGACGAAAGTCCCCGAGATGGCTGTAGAAGATGTTTCTGCTGGTGCAATTAGAGATTTTCGTGGCGCAATGGTTGGTCGTGCAGATAAAGGGTTGTTTATAACAACGGGAACTTTCACCCCAGCCGCAATAAAAGAAGCGACTAGAGATGGTGCACCGCCCGTAGACCTAGTTGATGGTGAAAATTTAGCAGAAAAACTAAAAGAATTAAGTCTCGGTGTCAAAACAGAAATGGTAGAAAAAGTTATCCTTGATAAGCAATGGTTTCTAAATCTGTAAAAAGGCATAACAAGGCGCTCGTTCGGACGCAAACTACGCTACACAACATCACCATAATCTACATGAAATTGTTGCTGATTTACAAAAAAGGCAACAAACACCATTTTCAAAGATGATAGAGATGAGGGAGTGGCATGCATCTCGTATGCGTCAAGAATAGGAAATGTGAAATAAATCACATTGACTACTTGTAGAAAGCTTAGTAAGTTACCACTTCATTTTTTAATAATTAGGAGATTGATATGTCACGAGTATTTAATTTTAGTGCAGGTCCCGCTGTATTGCCGTTGGAAGTTCTTGAAGAAGCTCAGAAGCAGTTTGTTGATTATCAAGGTTCAGGTATGTCTATTATGGAAGGTAGTCATAGAGCCAAAGATTATATGGCGGTGCATGCCGAAGCTGGTGCAAATATACGAGAATTGATGGGGCTAGGGGATGATAAAGCTGTTTTATTTGTACCTGGCGGTGCGAGTATGCAGTTTGCTTTTATTCCGATCAATTTGTTGGGCGATGGGCAGACTGCTGATTATACTAATTCCGGCACATGGGCTAATAAGGCAATAAAAGAAGCAAAACTGATTGGTAATGTGAATATTGCTGCTGATACAGGTTCAGAAATTCCTACACGTGTTCCGGCACTAGATGAATTAAAGCTAACGGAGAATGCCGCATATTTGCATATCACATCAAATGAGACCGTTGCGGGTGCACAATGGAAAGATTTTCCCGAGACTGATGCACCACTGGTTGCCGATATGTCATCAGATATATTATCCCGCCCAATTGATGCCTCGAAATTTGGTTTGATTTATGCAGGATTACAGAAAAACCTAGGACCGTCCGGTGCCGCATTGGTAATTATTGACAAAGAGCTGGCAGAGCGTGTGCCAGATACGGTATCAACAATGTTTAAGTATAAAACATATATTGAAAATGATTCAATGTTTAATACGCCGCCATGTTTCTCCATTTATATTCTTATGTTGGTTACACGCTGGTTAAAGAGCAAGGGCATAGAAAATGTATATGCACAGAATGCAGAGAAAGCCGGTAAGCTCTATTCAGCAATAGATGCAACAGAATTTTATACCGGAACAGCAGTAAAAGAATATCGTTCAGACATGAATGTTACATTTAGACTAGCCAATCATGATCTTGAGCCTACTTTTATTGAAGAAGCGACAGCCAATGGATTAAGCGGATTAAAAGGGCATCGTTCTGTAGGTGGATTGCGAGCGTCAATTTATAACGCATTCCCGCCAGCAGGTGTGGATGCACTTGTATCATTTATGCAAGACTTCGAACAACGGCACGGATAATTTTATAAAAATAGCACCTGTAGCTCAATCGGATAGAGTGCCAGCCTCCGAAGCTGGAAGTTGTGGGTTCAATCCCCGCCAGGTGCACCAAATTATGTTGAATAGACCTAAAAGGAGCCGTAGAGCGGAATACGCAATATTTTATTTGCTGGAGGTAGGTAAATGCTGGGCATAAAAGCTGTTTCTATATGCTATACGGATACTGCGGAGATGTTGGTTTCCTAAATAATTCTTTCCGAATATGCATATTCCCTCTAATTTTGAACTTCTTGCCGCTAAAATTAAATGGGCATCATTTTTTGCTGAAATTGTATGAGTACTTGACATCAGGGGTGGTGATAGTTGACAATTTAATCATGGCACAAGAATGGAATATAAAATCACGAAGTCAGAATTGTAGTTCGTGTGAGAAGGAGTTTAACGATCAGGATGATTGTTATTCTGCGTTGACGTTTACCGATGAGGGATACGTCAGGGGGGATTACTGTAGTGATTGTTGGAATCAACATGATTTGGAGGAGACGGCTTTTAGTACCTGGCATGGGCTCTTTATTGTTCCTCCACCACCGGAGGAAGAACCGCTTAAAAAAGAGACGGCAGAATCGTTATTGCGTAAGATGCTGGAAGATGATGAGCCCAATATTGGCGTTATTTACATTTTAGCTGTGATGTTGGAGCGTAAACGTATTTTGGTTGAGCGCGATGTGAAGATTACGGAAGATAATACGATTAGGATTTATGAGCATAAAAAGAATGGGGAAACCTTTCTTATTACGGAGCCGCATTTGCAACTTGATAAGCTGGAGGAAGTTCAGCGACAGGTTGTTGATCTTCTCGGAGGAGGAGCTAGGAACGATGAAGGCGGAACGATGAACGATGAAGAAAAAAGAGAACAATCAACTATGAACGTTGAACAGCCCACTTCCGCAGTCGATGATCAGTCTGATCAGTCTGATCCGTCTAATGATTTGGTGCAGGATACAAAATGAAGCTTGACCTGAAAATATCTGGTGGGGCTGTTCTTGACGGAACGGGCACGCCAGCTATGGTTACTGATGTTGGTGTGTGCGGTGAGCGGATTGTTGCTGTTGGTGATTTATCGACGGTTGCCGCTAAAAATGTAATTGATGCTGTGGGTAAAACGGTTTGTCCCGGTTTTATTGATGTGCATTCGCATTCTGATACTTATCTGTTACTTGAGCCTGCTTCGCACAGTAAGATATTCCAAGGAGTTACAACTGAGATTGTTGGTAATTGCGGGGCTTCTGCCGCACCTTTGGCGGGCGAGTACAAATTGCCGTCTGACTGGCTTGATAAGAATTATCCTGGCGGTTGGAATAGTGTCGCTGAATATAGAGCGTTGCTTGAAAAAGTTAAGCCGGCGCCGAATGTTTTTCTTTTGATTGGGCATAATACTTTGCGTGCCGGGATTGTTGGCTATGAGCCGCGTATGGCAACGGAGTCTGAGCTGCGGCAGATGGTGTGTTCGCTTGAGAAAAGTCTTGATGAGGGTGGCGGTGGCCTTAGCACCGGTTTGATTTATGCACCTGGTATGTTTGCACCACGAGAGGAAATTGTGGGATTGGCAAAAGTTTTGGCGAAGCATAATGGCATTTATACGAGTCATATGCGTAGTGAAAGTAAGAAGTTGCTGGATGCGATAGAGGAAGCTTTGTCTATTGGACGTGATTCGGGGTGTCGGGTTGAAATATCGCATTTAAAAGCGTCGGGCAAAAATAACTGGGGTTTGCTTGAGCCGGCATTGGATTTGATTAGAAATGCACGAGAGTTGGGACAGGAGGTGGCGGCTGATCGGTATCCTTATACTTCGGCTTGTACTGATTTGGATGTGGTGTTTCCTGATTGGGCGGCAGAGGGTGGTCGTGATGCGGTATTGCAGCGTCTAAAAGATTCGGCAACGGCTGAACGGTTGCATGATGATTTGCTGTCGTCTCGTTCGGATGATGCTTGGGGGGATATTACTATCGGTTCTACTACTCACCCTGATAATACTCGTTTTCGCGGGATGGCGTTGCCGGAGGTTTCTGAAATTCTTGGTGTTGATGCGGCTGAGGCTGTTATTTATCTTACGAAAAGTGATGAGTTGAAAACTGGTGCATTCTTTTCGGGTATGAGTGAGGATAATATGTTGAAGGTTTTGAGGGAACCGTATGTAATGCTTGGTAGTGATGGCTCGCTGCGTGCACCTACGGGGGTTCTGAGTCATGATTATCCGCATCCGCGCTGCTATGGCAGTTTTTCGAAATTTGTTAAGATGTCGGTCAATGGCAAGACGGTTCCATTGCCGGAGGCGGTAAGAAAAATGACATCATTGCCGGCAGAACAGTTCAGGCTGAAAGATAGAGGATTATTGGTGGAGGGTAACTTTGCCGATATACTGGTTTTTGATGCTGGGCAAGTTAGGGATCTTTCGTCATTTGGTAATCCGCATCAGTTATCGGAGGGTATTGATGAGGTGATCGTGAATGGTGTAAGTACATTGAGTAGTGGCAATCTTACAGGCAATCGTGCCGGGCAGTTTTTGGCTCATAGAGCCAACGCTACATAAAGGCTTTTTTGGTGTAATAATATTTTGCAATACAGCTTGCTTTTTTGAAACGGTTATGGTTATATGACCATAGTCATAAAGGAGAATGGTTATGCAGATTGCAGCAGGAGAGTTTAAAACACATTGCTTGGGGTTAATGGATCAAGTATATGAGGGGCATCGTTCGTTTATTATTACTAAGCGGGGAAAGCCGGTAGCCAAACTTGTTCCGGTAGATGATGTTGTTGAGAAACCTATATTTGGTTTTATGAAAGGTCATGCCAATATTATGGGGGATATAGTGGAATCTACAGGGGAAAAGTGGGAGGCTGATGCGTAATAACAAGCAGATATTAATACTTGATACACATGTGTGGATCTGGTTGATGGAAGGCAGTCCTAGGCTTAAGCTTTCTGCCAGAAAACAGATAGAGGAGTTTGTAACTGAACACGCTCTTGGCATATCTGCAATTTCTATTTGGGAGGTTGCTATGCTAGAAAGTAAGGGAAGAGTTAGTTTTGATATAGAATGTGGCGAATGGATAAAAACGTCATTATCAGCTCCCGGTATATCATTGATGCCTATTGTGCCGGAGATCGCTGTTGATGCTACTAGGCTTCCAGGTGATATACATGGTGATCCGGCAGATCGTATTATTATTGCCACAACACGTTTTTGTGGTGGCGTTCTTGTTACTGCCGATAGAGCTATTCTTGATTACGCAAAAACGGGGTTTATTTCTGTTGTTTCTGCTCTTTAAGTAGAGGGGGCACTTTAAGAATGAGTAACTATCGTAATTATATAAAACAATATTAGACAACGGTTATTGGGCAATCAGATGCGAAGTGGGATGCTGATGTATTTGTGAAAAGGTGTTGTGAAAAATTATGAGATTTAAACATTATGGAAAGACGGCACAGTTGCGAATTGAGAATGCGGCTGATTTAAGGGCGGTGCTTGAGCTGGATGAATCGTTTTGGGTGGCTACTAGTGCTCCGGTATCGGTTTTTAGGTGTGACAATAAATTTATTAGTCTGATGGATAGCAATAATGATGGGCGGATTAATACTCGTGAAGTTGAGGATGCTATTTTCTGGCTGTTTTCTCTTCTTGTTGATGATTCGCAAGTTGGTGCAAATGCTGATGAGATTTTGCTAAACTCTATATCCACAACTAGCAATATTGGACAGGATATTGTTGATGTGGCAAAAGAGATTCAGGTAGCACTTGGGATTGAGGAGAAGAATTCTATTAAGTTATCTGATGTTCGTGGTTTTATTGAATATATGCGAAAGCAACCTATGAATGGCGATGGAGTTATTACTGTTGTGGCGGCAAAGGGGCAAGATGTTGTACAGTATATTAAGGATGTTATTGCTTGTACTGGCGGGGCACTTGATGCTGGTGGCGAGCAGGGGGTAAGTGCAAGTAATATTGCGGCTTTTCAGGAGTCCGTTGCCGGGTATTTGGCGTGGGAGGAGTGTGGTTCGCTGTTGCCGGATAGATCAAGTTCTGAGTTGTTTCCGTTTGGTGAGGAGACAGCGAAAATATATGATGTGTGCAGGTTGCATTCTGATAAGGTTGATTTGTTTTTTTCTCTATGCCGGACAATTGCGTTTGAGCCGCGGGCAAAAGCATTGTTGGGTTGTTCTGATTCTGAGTTAAAAGATTTTGATTTTACTAAGCAATCGGATTTGGATAGTTGTTTGGAGTGTGCACCAATTGCTAATCCGACTGCTGATGGTCGGTTGCCGTTAGATTCCGGCGTTGTTAATCCGTTGTTTAGGACGTGGGTAGATGAATTGTGCAATATTGTGTTGGAGCCGGTTTTGGGCGATGTGCCGGAATCTCTTTCGGAGCAAGATTGGAATAAGGTCAAGGCGGCATTAGAGTCGTATCATGCGTATTTGAAGAATAAGCCGAAGGCGGGGGTTGAGCGACTTGCCCATAAGCAACTGCTTGATTATAAGAGTGGTGAAATGGCGGCAGAGGCTTATAAGTTGGTTGAGGCTGATAAAAAGGTTACAGAAGTTTTAGACAAAACAAGTGTGCTGGAAAAATTGCTTCTTTATCATAAGAATTTGGTTAGATTTGCAAATAATTTTGTTAGTTTCAGTCAGCTTTATGAGGTTGATGAGCGTGCTATGTTTGAGATGGGGGCGGCCGTTATTGATGGGCGTTGGTTTAATCTGGCGCTTAAAGTTGAAGATGTGGCGGCGCATGAGAAGATTGCTAAGTCGAGTAATATTTTTGTGCTGTATGTTGAGGTTATGGCAGAGAAATCTGATAAGAAGTTCACGGTGGCTATTCCTGCTACATCGGGAACTCGCGGTAATCTAAGTGTTGGTAAGCGTGGGATATTTATTGATATTGATGGTAATGAATATAATGCACAGGTGATAAAGATTATCAAGAATCCGATAAGTGTTCGAGAAGGTATGGCGGCACCGTTTGTGCGGTTGTGGGATTTTATTATTGGTAAGATTGAAGGAATGTCCGGTGCATCGGAAAAGGAGTTGCAAAAGAAGACTGATGCATTGTTGAAGGCACCTTCTTCGGCAGGCGGAGTCCCTGGGGGACCGGCGGCGATTCTTGTTGGGTTAAGTGTTTCGGCGGCGGCTATTGGTTCATCATTTGCATTTATTACTAAGACATTGTCTGATCTTTCGCCGCAGCAGGTGCTGTTGGGCTTGTTGGGGGCAGTCTTATTTGTCTCTGCACCGGTGGTATTGCTGGCTGTTATAAAGCTTAACCGTCAAGATTTGAGTTCCATGTTGGAGGGGTGCGGTTGGGCGGTGAATGCTAGAATGCGGTTTGATCGTAGGCAACGGCATCAGTTTACGTTACGTAAAGAGTATCCGGCGGGAGCAATAGACGCTGTGCATCCGTATCGTTGGCTTGTTTTATTGGCTATTTTATTGATAGTTATAGAGGCACTTGTAAAACTATCTGCGGGCACTTTTTGATTTTATGCGGCATATTCCGCTTTTTCGCAATTTTACAGACCCTACGGGTATGCTCAATTGCTTAAAAGGCAGAATCTGCTCGCCTAAAATGCAAAAAAGTGCCACGCACAAGTAGTTTTGCAAGCACCTCATAATATTTTTAATTTTTTTTCAATGATTTACGCATTCTGATTGACGTATGTAATTCAATTCGGTAGTACTATTTACAACATGACAAAAGAATCAAATAACAATGAGAATGTAGAAGATCAGTCTGAACAGCCTGGAAAATTGCTGTTAGACTTTGATTTCACTCCTGATTGGGCACGTAAATCTGCATCTGAGATCACTTTTAATGAATCTAAAAGTGGTGGTAGGTCAGACAATAAACGGCGTCCTTCTGCTAAGCGTAATGATCGCAGACCACCACGCACAACTGGCCGTTTTGGCCCTAATAGGTCGCCTGACCGCAATATAGGTGAACAGAAAGCGAACGAGGGTAAGTTTAGGAGAAGTGATTCTCCGGTACGTAATCGTCCATATATCGAAATGCCACCTGTGCAGGTTCGTTTTTTGCCGGAACAGAACAAGTTATCGGCAATAGCACGTAAAATTCATTCAACAAAACAGGCATATCCACTAGCAGAGCTTGCTACGCTAGTTCTTTCTTCGCCTGATTCTTGTTATGTAAAGATTGAGTCTGGGCATAAAGAAGATGCTGTTCCTTTATATCAGTGTAAGCAGTGTCGTGCTGTCGGTCTTAATCGTGAAGAGATGTTAGCACATGTTGCGGACGCGCATATTGATGATTTTTTTGATAAAGAAAGTATTGAAGTTTCCGCACCTTCAGGTGTTTTTACATGCGTTGCAAAGTGTGGATTGAGTGGTATAATATTAGGACCGCCTAACCATCATAGTTACAATCAACGTGTTAAGGAAGTTCATGATGCTAAATATCCGAATATGTCATTTGAAGAATATCGTCAGAAAATTATAACGGTAAAAGATGAAGAGACTATTGATAAGTGGAAAGAAGAGTCTACTCATCAGGTAACATATAGTTTGAAGGTTCAGGAAACGAAAAAGGTAGAAAAAACTGTATCGGTTTCCGTGGAGGCACCGGTAGATGATACTCCTTCAGAAACTCCAGATGAAGCTGTTGCAGAAGTGTCGACAACCGAACCGGAAGAGAACAAAGCGGAAACAATGGATCGGAATGCTGCTTGTAAATATTGTGCAACAGAGATTGCCCCCAAGCTTATTGTCCGTACAAAGGTTGCTTCTTTGCCACTAAATGTTGCTCGTAATTTGAAAGACCCGGGGCTTGAGTTAGTTTGCCGTGCCGGGTGGCGTCGTGAAAATAAATTTCCTCGGTCATTATTGTTGGCACTGCGAGCGGCTCTTAAGCATATGCAGTTACATATCTTTAAAGTAGGAGCGAGTGAGTTTTTTGTTACATCAGTTCAGCCGCTTCCTCTTGACCCGCAATATACGGTTGCTGAAATTGCGGAAGTATTGAGTTTTATTAAAGATAATCCAAATTGCAAACGTATCGATTTGATTTCCGGGTTACGTCCTGATCATGCTGTTGATTCAAAAGAGGCCGAAAAAGTATTTACTCAGTTACACTGGTTAATAGAGCGTGGGCACATAATAGAGTTTTATAATGGCTGCCTGTTTGTTTCCGAACAGAGGCAGTCTGGTAGTCCGAAACCGGATAGCAGGGGGCGGAAGTCAAGGGATCAGAGATCGGGCGGTAAAGGTCGGAAGACTAAAGCGGAGAAAAAGCCCGAAGTTGAAAAGAAGCCGGTAGCCAAAAAAGCTGACGCTGCAGAACCGAAGACCGAAAAGGCCGATACTGAAGAGGTGAAGCCTGAAAAGACTGATGTTGTAGAGCCCGAATCTGAAAAGAAGCCGGTGGCTAAAAAGACTGATGTTGCAGAATCGAAGCCTGAAAAGGCCGATACTGAAGAGGTGAAATAGGGATTAGATTAAAAGTATTTGGAGGAGAGATGAAGGATTGTATTAGGCTTGAGTATCCATTTACTAAAGATCAGGTTTCTACGCTTAAGGTCGGGATGCTTGTCAGTTTGTCCGGACGTATTTTTTCTGCTCGCGATAGATTTCATAAATACCTGTTTGAAGGTGGTGATTCTCCAGTTTCTCTTAATGATGGTGCTATCTACCATTGTGGTCCTGTTGTTGTACGGCGTGATGGGAAATGGGTAGTTTTAGCAGCAGGTCCAACAACGTCTATTCGTGAAGAGCCATATATGGCATCTATTATCGAAAAACATGGCGTTCGTCTAATTATCGGCAAAGGCGGTATGGGGTCAGCGACGATGAAAGCGTGTAAAAAGTTTGGCTGTGTATACCTGCAGGCTGTGGGTGGGGCAGCAGCTGTTTTGGCATCACGTATTTCCTCTGTAGATGATGTTCATCTTATGAAAGAGTTTGGTTCTGCAGAAGCTGTTTGGGAGTTAATAGTTTCAGACTTTGAAGCTATTGTTGCGATTGATTCTTCTGGAAAAAGCCTTAATGAGCGAGTTAAACGTTCGTCTAAAAAAGTGTTGAAGTCGGTAATTGGGTAGTAGTTACCTATCTTCGAGAGGTGACAGTCCAGTGCGTTTTCCGTTCGACAGTCTACCTCTCGGAGATAGGTAGATACTCTAATAAAGGTTATATAATGAGAATATTATTTGCAGGTTCTGCAGAATTAGGTTGTCCTACCATAGATATGCTGTTGAAAGTGCATCGCCATGAATTGGTTGGCGTGCTCACGCAGCCTGATCGACCTAGTGGACGTAAATTGAAAATATCCCCCTGTGCAGTACATGCATTTATGGCGGATCATGATGTCCCTATTTTTATGCCAGAAAATGTTAACTCGCCTGAAAGTATTGCTGTTATAAAAGATTTGGCACCGGATTTGTTGATTGTTGTTGCGTATGGTCAGATATTAAGAAAAGAGCTGTTAGACTTGCCGACAAAAGGCTGTATTAATTTACATGCGTCAATATTGCCATATTATCGTGGTGCTGGACCTATTCAGTGGGCGATAGCAAATGGTGAGAAGGAAACGGGTGTTACTGTAATGTATATGAATGAACGCTTGGATGCCGGTGATATTCTTGCTACAGAAATTGTGCCGATTGATGAGCATGATACAGCAGGAATTATGCATGATAAGCTTGCTCATGCAGGAGTATCTTTGATGCGTGATGTTGTTGATGAAATTGCGGCAGGAACAGCAGTTGCTGTTCCGCAGGATGATTCTAAGGCTACTTTTGCACCTAAACTAAAACGCAGTGACGGGCATATTGATTGGAATCTTCCGGCATCGAAGATTTATAACCTGATTCGCGGCTTTAACCCTTGGCCTGCTTGTCATAGTGGGTACATTAGTCCCCATCATCAAGATCGTCGGCTGAAAATTTTTGAAGCTCGTGTTGAAGGTGGAAATGGTATTCCTGGAAATGTGATTGAAATGAATGAGCATGGGCCGCTGGTTGCAACTGGTGAAAGAGCGTTAAGGTTGCGTGAAGTACAGCCGGAAGGTAAACGCCGTATGTCGGGGCGCGATTTTGTGCATGGTCATCAGGTTACGGAGTTTATTTAAAAGAAGTTGTTAGTTGCCAGCTATTGGTAAAAGATCTGTCTGATCAGTCCGATCTGAGCGATCTGACTAATGGGTGGGGTACTAATTTTTTATTCTCTTTTTTGCGTAAATTCTTGACTCTTTTCTGTTTCGGCTTAATACTTAATAACTTAACTATATGTAGTAATAATTTTTAATATATAACTCAATTAGGAGACATTATTATGGCAAAGAAGCCAGCAAAAGAAGCAGTATCACAGACACTTGACGGTGTTCTTGCTCAGATTCGCAAACAGTTTGGTGAAGGTGCTATTATGCGTTTTGGTGAGGCGGAAGTTGATGCTTCGATCCCTGTTGTTTCCACTGGTGCATTCTCACTTGATGTAGCATTAGGTGTCGGTGGTTTGCCTAGAGGGCGTATTGTTGAGATTTATGGGCCAGAATCTTCGGGTAAAACAACTTTGACATTGCACGTGATTGCCAATGCTCAAAAGGATGGTGGTATGGCTGCATTTGTTGATGCTGAGCATGCTATGGATCCCGGGTATGCCAAAAAGATTGGTGTTAATATGGATGACCTACTTATTTCGCAGCCTGCATCGGGTGAAGAAGCATTGACTATTACTGAATCATTAGTGCGTAGTAACACTTTAGATATTGTAGTTGTTGACTCTGTAGCCGCATTGACTCCAAGAGCTGAGCTTGAAGGCAACATGGGCGACTCGCACATGGGGTTACAAGCTCGTTTAATGTCGCAGGCATTACGTAAACTTACCGGTGCTATTTCACAGTCTAAAACATTGGTTATTTTTACCAATCAGATTCGTGAGAAAATAGGGGTTATGTTTGGTAATCCGGAAACAACACCTGGTGGGCGTGCCTTGAAATTCTATACGTCAATAAGGCTTGATATTCGACGTATCGGAATGCTTAAAGATTCTGCGGGAAAAGTTTACGGTAACCGTACAAGGGTAAAGGTTGTTAAAAATAAAGTTGCACCACCATTTACAGAGGCTGAATTTGATATTCTGTATGCACAGGGTATTTCATGGGAAGCCTCGGTGATTGATTCGGCAATTAAATATGGTCTTATTGAGAAACGCGGTTCATGGTTGTCGTTTGATGGCGAACAGCTAGGGCAGGGGAATGAAGGAGCCAGACGGCAGTTGATGGAGACTCCAGAATTAACAGATAAGATAATTGAGGCTGTTAGAGCCAAAATTGCTGAAGGAAAATAGTCTGGTTACTGGTTATTGGTTACTGGTTATTGGTTACTGGTTATTGGTTATTGGTTACTGGTTATTGGTGTACGATTGATCGTTCGCCTGTACTAAAGGAAAGTTATAGATGAGAGCAGAAGAGTTGCGGGAAATGTTTCTCGGTTTTTTTGAGAGCAAGGGGCATACGCGTATATCAGGGGCATCACTTATTCCGGAGAATGATCCGACAGTATTATTTACAACGGCAGGTATGCATCCGTTGGTGCCGTATTTGTTAGGGGAGACGCATCCGGCAGGTACAAGGCTTACTGATTGTCAGAAGTGTATTAGGACTGGTGATATTGATGAAGTGGGGGATGCATCACATCTTACTTTCTTTGAAATGCTAGGTAACTGGTCGCTTGGTGATTACTTCAAAGAAGAGGCGATTGTTTGGTCACATGAATTTCTTACATCTTCAGAGTATTTAGGTTTTAATCCAGACAAACTATCTGTGACAGTATTTGAGGGTAATGATGCAGTGGCACGTGATGATGAATCTATGGTCATCTGGAAAAAACTTGGTATTCCTGAAGAACGAATTTTTGCATTGCCAATGAAAGATAACTGGTGGGGGCCGGCGGGGACAACCGGCCCGTGTGGACCTGATACAGAAATGTTTATTGATACTGGAAAAGCGGCATGTGGTGCAAATTGTAAACCGGGCTGTAGCTGTGGAAAATATTTTGAGATCTGGAATGATGTTTTTATGCAGTATGAGAAAACTGATGACGGTAGTTATATTCAGCTTAAGCAGAGTAATGTTGATACTGGTATGGGGGTTGAGCGTACTATTGCTATGTTGCAGGGGCAAAATACAGTATTCAATACAGAACTTTTTAAGCCTATAATGGATACGATAAGTGAATTGTCCGGCAAGCACTCAACCGCAGAAACGGAGTTGGCATTTCGGGTAATTGCAGATCATATTCGTAGTGCCGTTTTTGTGTTGGGTGATGTGCGTGCAGTGTCTCCGGGTAATCTAGGGCAGGGGTATGTTTTGCGTCGCTTGATTCGTCGCTCGGTTCGTTATGCTAAACAGCTTGGGTTGAATGAAGGATTCTCTAAGCCGGTTGCCGAATGTATTATTGATAATTATAAAAAAGCTTATCCTGAACTTGATGCTAGTAGTGGAAGGATTATTACGGAACTGGTTGACGAAGAAACGAAATTTGAAAAGACTTTAAATAGTGGTATGGGCGAATTGAATAAAATTATTTCTCGTATGAAAGAGTATAATCAGACAACTTTGCCGGGTCGTGTGGCTTTTAAACTTTATGATACTAGTGGTTTTCCTTTGGAATTTACGGAGGAAATTTGTGCGGAAAATGGCTTTGAGGTTGATAAGGCCGGTTTTGATAAGGCGTTTGAGAAGCATAAAGCTGTATCACGTCAAGGTGCAGAAAAAGCATTTAAGGGTGGGCTTGCTGATGCTTCTGAAGAAACAACAAAGTTACATACGGCAACGCATCTATTGCATCAGGCATTAAAGACAGTGCTTGGTGATCATGTCCAACAAAAAGGATCTAATATTAATGTTGATCGTTTAAGATTTGATTTTTCACACCCGGCAAAAATGACGCAAGAAGAAAAAGAACAGGTGGAAGCTTTGGTCAATGACGCTATTAAGGCTGATTATGTTGTTGATATGGATACAATGACTATTGAAGAAGCGAAGGAGCAAGGAGCAATAGCATTATTTACCGCTAAGTATGACGAACAGGTAAAAGTTTATACTATGGGAGATTTCTCTAAAGAAGTATGTGGTGGTCCACACGTTGAACGTACAGGTTCTCTTGGTCGATTCAAAATTAAGAAAGAAGGCTCATCAAGTGCCGGGGTACGGCGAATAAAGGCTGTTTTGATTCAAGAATAATGAGTTAGGTATGAGTGGGATAGAAATAATTTGTACTGAGTGTGGGGCTGATGCTCTTGTCAGGCGTGAGCCGGAATATGATGGATTTAAAAAAGTTGGAGAGCTGTTTTTTTGCTCTGCCTGTGGCTTTCTATATGCCAGCGAGGACGATGTTCCGTTTAAGACCACAAATAAAACTGAAATATTTACTGATGCTGATAAAATAAAGCCAGTTACTATTTTTAAAGACGAAGAACTTCATAAGAATTGTCGATATTGCAATCATTACGTGTTTAACCCATTTGCCCAGCGTTGTGATTTACATGCAAAGTTTGTAGAGGCGACGGATATGTGTGATGACTTTGAGAAGAAAGAGGATCTGCTTAGCCGTCACTAAAAGAGATATTATAACACGGCACATCGTTCTATGTCGGTGGAAAGGAATTCTATTTTACCGACTTTCAGAGGGAGAGGGTTCTTTTTGCTGATTTTGGTTGGGTATCCTGCCGTTTCTAGTTTTCCTTCTATATCTTCGTCAAAACCGTAAAGTCTAATTCTGACTGTTTTGTCTAATGGAACAGACCATTCTTGACGAATGCTCTCTTTTAAGCGTTTTCTTTCCAGAAGAAAGTTTTCGTAACCATTTGGATTGCCGTTATTAAAATCTAATATACCTTGAATTGGTTTTGTCATTTATAACCCCAGGAATTGTATAGCAAGACCACAAAGCAGTATTGTCAATCCGGCAATGGCGTGGGTATAGCGTGCGTATCTCGTCATTGAGATTCGCTTGGTACTATATATGGAGGTCAGCACTACGCTCATCATCGTTCCTATAGTGATGGCACTGAAAACTAGTGTTACGAGTATTAGTTCACCAAAATGATGTTTTGCGGCCGGATACATTACTAGAGGTATTAAAGGTTCGCATGGACCGAAAACGAATATTATAAATAATACCCACGGTGTTATATTTCGCTTTTTTTCCAAATGCGGATGTACATGTTCTTGAGTATGAGTATGGGTGTGTGCATGTTTGATGCCGTTATGCGAATGGATATGTGTATGCGGCTTGTTACGTATGGCTTGTTTGATGCCCCATACGAAATATATTAATCCTCCGGCAATAAGTAGCCAGGCGGCAATATTACCACGCACTGATTCGAATGTTTCTAACTTTGTTACGGCAATCCCGAAGGCTATGCCGATAAACCCCAGTATGACAGAGCTTAGTACATGTCCAAGTCCGCATAAGAAGGTTATTAATGTGGTTTTCTTTACTGACCAGTCCCCGGATTTGGCTAAGGCAATAAAAGGAATATAGTGGTCAGGCCCTAGGATAGTGTGAGTAAAGGCAATTACAATGGTTGCGGTAATTATTGATATTAGCTCATAATGCATATTTGTCATATTCTTTCGTTTTTATTAACTATTAAGTCAGCTTTTTTAAGTATTGCAAGTTCGGGATAGTCGTATCGTGATTTTGAGTGGTGATTTCCTATAATGTTTTTTACTATTTCTGTTTTTTCTGCGGGAAAGTTGATTGATTTCAGTAATGTTTCGGCAACGGCTGGGCCGTATTTCTCTTGAGTTTTTCCGTCGTTATAGCCATGTTTTTCTTCTGATATTTTAATACCGACATCATGGAGAAGTGCAACAGCGATAGTTATATCCGTATCGTAATTATCATAGTCAGTCATTATACATTCGGCGTGATACATAACACGTAAGGCATGTTCTATACGTCTCTCGTCATCACCAAAATGATTTATAAGCATCTTTAATATTTTTGTTCTTAAATTTTCCATTAGTTTCTTTGCCCCAAGGTGTACATAAAGTAATAAAAAATATATTCTCCTGCAAGCTGTTTTCAGTGCTTTAGTTGTTAAGGTGCGCATTTCAGTTTATGTTGTGCGCAACATAAACTGAAATGCACCCGTTGGTAAGAAATTACCACGATCCCATAAGGTTAATAATATAATGGCATTTCTTTCGAGTATGAAAAAGAATATGGAATCGAACTTGCGATTGAAGTTTTGTCATGTCTGTTGGCAAGGTGCCGTCAAACATGAGCTGTTTGAGCAACTCTCTTGTTGCATCATCGCTGCCGGTTAGTCGCCGTAGCCAGTTGATATTAACCCGTAAATTACTATCAATAGTTTCCGTTGGAATTCGGCTCATAAAAAATATTAAAACTGGCGCTTAATATGTTTGTGTATGTTGCTATATGCGATATATTCGTTTCTTTTCCTGAAAAAAGGTGATGAGAGGGGTTGATATGGGTAATATTTCTGAGATAATGACGATAGAAGAGGTTGCTGAGTATTTGCGGGTATCAGAACGTACTGTTTATGAATGGGCAAAAAAAGGTGAAATCCCGTCCGGTAAGATTGGTTCTATATGGCGGTTTAAACGTGATGATGTTGTTGCTTGGGTGGATAAACAGTTGGTGTCGCAAAATAATAAAGAGTCAAATTTTGTTCCATTAATGTTAAAGAATCTATTTTCGGCTGCAGATATAGTGATTTATGATAGTGGTAACAAATCAGATGTTTTGCATGCATTGGCTGATATTGTATCGGCAAAACCAGAGGTTACGTCAAAGGAAGAGGTTCTTGAGGGCATATTTCACCGTGAGCAACTGATGAGTACCGGTATCGGGCGAGGAATAGCAATTCCACATGTTAGATTGGCGTCAGTGACAGGAATTGTGATGGCGGTTGCTTTGGTAAAAAATGGTATTACTGATTATGAATCACTTGATGACATGCCGGTAAAGTTGGTATTTATGATTTTATCCAGAGTTGATCAGCATGGCGAACATTTGAAGCTGGTATCTCAATTAAGTCAGAAATTGAAAGATAGTACTTTGCGGGAACGGTTGATGGAGAGTGTTACTAGTGAAGAGTTGTTTGATGCTTTTGTGAAGTAGCTATTTTGTTGTATATAACAAAGGAAACTAAATGATAGAATTTACTGATCTATTGCCTGTAAAACGTGTTGTTTTACAGGAAAATAGTATTTCAAAAGATGAATTGCTCCAGAATATGGTGTCGTTATTTGTTGATTCTCCAGATGTGTTGTGTAAGGAGAAGGTTTTATCGGATATTTTAGAGCGTGAGTTGATTATGTCAACGGGCATAGGTGCGGGAGTGGCAATTCCGCATATACATACAAATTATATAAATGGTGTGATAGTTGCTTTTGCTGTTAGTAAGGTTTCTATAGATTTTGATTCTATGGACAAAGTTCCTGTAAATTTTATTATAATGGTTTTGACGTCTGAGGAGGTTCGAGATGAATATCTTCATACTGTTGCTAAATTTGCAAGTTTATTAAGAAATCATCATATTCGGGAATTACTTGTGGGGAGTCATTCGCCTAAAGAAGTCATTGATATCATGTTGGAGTATGAGGAAAATGATTAAGAAAATATATTTTGCTGAAACATTAAGGCGTAGGGTATCGCCCGAGCAAAGGACAGAAAACATAAAAGGGACAGCTCGCATTTCCGTGTATGCGGCTTTGGTGGGAATTGTTTCTGGTTTTGGAGCAATTGCGTTCCGGTATATGATAGCTTTTTTTCATAATTTATTTTTTCTTGGGCAATTATCATTTTCTTATAAATCAGAAGAACATATAACTTCAAATCTAGGGATTTCCGTTATTTTTATTCCGGTAATAGGGATGTTTATAGTTAATTTTTTGACGGAAAAGTTTGCCCCTGAAGCGAAGGGGCATGGCGTACCGGAGGTTATGAATGCAGTTCTCGAAAAGAAAGGTGTTATTCGGCCGATTGTTTCAATAATCAAATCATTAGCTTCTTCTATTTCGATAGGCAGCGGTGGTTCAGTTGGTCGTGAGGGGCCTATTGTTCAAATTGGTGCTAGTTTTGGCTCTACACTGGGGCAGTTATTAAAGCTGCCTACAAAAGATGTTGTGGTACTTGTTAGTGCTGGTGTTGCCGGTGGTATTGCGGGAACGTTTAATGCACCGATCGGTGGTGTTGCATTTGCATTAGAGCTAATTCTACCAGAGTTTAGTATTATGACTATCATGCCGCTTGTGGTGTCGGCAACTGTTTCAACGTATATTGCGTCACGATTTCTGGGGGCTTACCCTGCTTTTATTATACCATCGTACCACTTGGTATCATCGTTTGAGTTTTTATTTTATATAGTTTTGGGATTGTTAGCAGGTTTAGTTGCTATTATGTATATGGCAACACTCTATAAAACAGAAGATATTTTTGATTCTCTTAAGATATCTCCGTATTTAAAAGGTTTAATAGGGTCGTTTATTTTGGGTGTTACCGGTTATTTGGTTTATTTATGTTTTGGTCATTATTATATATTTGGTGTGGGATATTCTTTTATTACCGATACATTACTTAATAAAAATATTACGATACCTTTAATTTTAGTTTTAGTGTTTCTGAAAATTATTGCAAATTCGCTGACGCTCGGTGCCGGAGGATCCGGTGGTGTTTTTGCACCATCGTTGTTTATTGGCATTGCGACTGGAGCGTTTGTTGGCATTACTGTTAATCATCTGTTTCCTACGATAACAGCACCAGTGTCGGCTTATGCTCTTGTAGGGATGGCCGCAGTTGTTGCCGGAACTACGGGGGCTAGTCTTACTGCAATTATAATGACATTTGAGATGACAAGAAATTACGAGATTATGTTGCCATTAATGTTAAGTGTGGTAATTGCCAATTTTATGACGCGAATGTTATATAAAGATAATATTTATACTAAGAAGCTTGCAAGACGTGGAATTTATGTGCAAACAGATAAAATGGTGAATATCTTTAAATTGATAAGTGTAAAAGAGGCAGCTCGTGAGAATTTTATTTATGCTACCTCCAAAATGACGGTGGAAGATGTTCAGACGATTCTTATTGGCAACAATCTGGCGATAATACCTGTTATGAATAGTGGAAAAATTTACGGAATTATTTCGTATATTGATGTATATCATGTCAAAGGAACTAGGTCTGTAGATCAATATGTGAGAAAAGGTGATTTTACCATAGGTA
>CAMZLY010000037.1 GCA_947311825.1 uncultured bacterium | reverse complement strand
CGTAAATATATGAATAACGAAGAAGTATTATTTAGCGGAGATGACAAGGTCGGTGTGTTTGTTAAAATACCGCTATACGATAAAGAACTGGAAGATGCGGCGGAAGAGTGGCTGGATATGCTGGTAGAGGCTGACTGCAATATCAATCCTGATGCTATTGTTCTGTTCGACAGCGATAGAGAGCGTGATATTTTTCAAGATGCTCGTCATTCAATGCCGGCAAATTCTCTTGAAATTGTTCAGCATCGCGGAACATTCACAATTATGACCGATGCCTTAGTCCCTGAAAACAAGTTTACAGAATTTATGGAGTTCAGTAATAATATTATTGAATCGGAAAATATGGATTATCTCTCCTTTGGTCATCTTGGAGATTGCCACATTCATTTTATGATTCTTCCTGAAAAGGAACAGCTTGATCGTGCGGTTGAGCTATATGACAAGATTATTGCTAAGTCTGCGGAATTGGGCGGTGTATATTCAGGGGAACATGGTACAGGCAAGAGAAAACGTGCTGATTTTCTACGTTGTTTTGGCAGTGATGCGGTTGAACAGGTTAGAAAGACAAAGTTAGCTATTGATCCCGACCTTTTACTTAATCGTGGAAATCTTTTTGAATAAATCATGATGAAAAAGAAAACAGAGATGCCGTATGGAAACCGGAACATTGATATTTATGTTCCGGCATCCGCTACTATTTTGGAGGGGAAAAATCCCTTGCCGCTTGATTCGCCTGCTGATTCGGTTTTACAAGCACTAAATAGTCCAATAGGATTACCATCGCTTAAAGAGTTGCTAATCAAAAAAGATCCGGCAACGGTCGCCATAACAATTTCTGATATAACACGACCTGTGCCGAATACCATATTTCTGCCGGTAATATTACAAGTGTTGAATGAGTGTGGTATTAATGACTCTAACATTGTCATTATTATTGGAACCGGAATGCATCGTCCCAGTAGTGATGAAGAACGAATACATCTTGTTGGCAAAGATATTTTAGAGCGGATAGAGGTTATTGATCATCGTGCTAATGATAAAGGAACATTAACGCAAATAAGTTCTGATCCTGTTGTAAGCGTATGCCGCAGGTTTGCAGAGGCAGATTTCAGAATAGTAACCGGCTTTATTGAACCACATTTTATGGCTGGGTTCTCCGGTGGTCGGAAAGGAGTTTGTCCCGCACTTGTTGATCTGAATACTGTTCAGCGGTTTCATGGATACAAAACTCTTGCCAATTCTGCGGCCGTTACCGGCAATTTAAAAAACAATCCTTGCCATGATATCGCATTACAAGTGGCAAAAAGGGTGGGGGTTGATTTCCTCTTTAATGTAGCAATTACTAAGGATAAGCAGGTTGCCGGCATATATTGTGGTGATTTAGAGCTTGCACATCAGGCTGGATGTCAGCAAGTTGCCGAATGGACTACCGCAAAAATTAGAAAGAAGTTCGATTTTGTGATTACCAATGGTGGCGGATTTCCACTTGATCAGACATTTTATCAGACTATTAAAGGGATGTGTACTGCATTGCCGGCACTATCAAAAAACTCAACATTACTTCAGATAAGTTCATGCTCAGAAGGTATCGGCTCAGAAGAATTTAAAAATATACTGCTACGGTATAACAACAACTGGCAGCAGTTTTTAATTGATATTGAATCTCACTCAGATAGAACTGATCTGGATCAATGGGAATATCAAATGCAAGCGAGAGTCTTAGATCTAATTGGGCAAGATAAACTATGGTTTGTCAGTGATGGGATTGCGGCGGATATCCAGAAACGTATTTCAGTTAACCCCATACTTGGTAATGGGAGTGCTAGTGAGAGGGCACAAAACGCAATCAACAGATATTGTGAAAATAACCCTAACGCCAATATTGCCATTATCCCCGAAGGCCCTTATACCATGCTCGCCGCAGGGTCGTAGCCCCTGCTGTACTAGTTGGCTATGGTGCGGTTCCCGCTCCAAAATCGAACGAGACCAATTATTTTCAATCGTTTTACTGTGATTTCTCAATAACTCTCTGTTTACTGAAATAGAGGCTTTTATTTGATTTTTTTGAATTATTGTTATTCTTACTACTGCCAAATTGGCTGGATATATGCAGTTGCTTATATATTTTTTATAATAGAACAAAAAACACTTGTGTTTATTGCCAAAAAATGCACAATGGTTACCTACGTAGTTTTGGTAATTAGTTCGTTAAGTTGTTAAATTAATAAAATTAAAGGGGAATATAAGGTATGACAAAGACTCAAATGATATCAAAAATGGCAGACGAAACTGAAATGACAAAAGCAGATGTTGCATTATTTTTAGAAAAATTTGCAGCTTTAGCTTATGCTGAAGCAAAAGACGGTTTTACTTTACCAGGTTTGGGTAAATTAGTATTGGTAGACCGTAAAGCTCGTATTGGTCGTAATCCTGCTACAGGTGAAGAAATTCAGATTCCAGCCAAAAAGGTTGTAAAGTTTAGAGTTTCTAAGGCTTGCAAAGAAGGCGTTTTGTCTGCATAGAGATGATTGTTTTGGGCGGGGACAATACGACGCTATTGCGTTTGTGGTTGCTTCCGCCTTTTTTATTGGATGTTGTTTATGAAAAATCTTAAGTCAACTTTAATTTATACTCTTTTATTTGTATTATTTCTTGTAGGGAATGTATATGCTGTAGAGCATGTTCCGCTTAAACCAGATCCTTTGTATAAAAATATTGCTAAGAGAGTGGCAAATGCACTTCCTGCCAGGCATCTTTTACGCGAGCCAATGGACGATAAGATGTCGCAGCGTGCATGGACAAATTATTTGTCTTCGCTTGATTATACGCATGTTTATTTTACGCAGAAAGATATAGCATTATTCAGAGCAAAAGAAGAGTTCTTAGACGATATGTTGCTAGTTGGAGATATTTCTTTTGCTTATGATGCGTTTAATTTATTTATGGATCGTCTAGAAAACCGGTGTCAATATGTTGAAAAATTGTTGGCTGATGGATTTGATCTTGATAAAAAGGAGTCGTTGATATTGCGAGACAATGATTCTCCATGGCCTTTGGACGAGAAAGAGCAGAATGAACTTTGGCGTAAAAAAATAAAAAATGAATATTTACGACAAGTTCTTGCCGATGAGCAAGCGAAAGCGGCAATGACTAATTCTGTAGATGCGATAATAACTAATTCTGTTGATACAGTGATAACCAATATCATTAACAAAATAGTAGAGAAAAAGCTAACACCCGAAGAAAAGATTATCAAGAGATACCGTCAAATGCAGGTTATTCTTAATGACAGTGAAGCAGATTGGGTGTTGCAGAAATATTTAACGGCATTTTCTCATGCTTACGATCCACATACAGATTATATGAGCCACGATATGTCTGAAGATTTTGATATTGATATGAGTTTATCGTTAGTAGGTATTGGTGCAATGTTACGCTCGGAAGATGGTGCCGCAAAAATAATACGGCTTATTCCGGGGGGACCAGCAGCCAGTGATAAAAGTGCTAATAAACTGCAACCGGGAGATAAAATTATAGGTGTCGCACAGGGTAATGAGGATTCCGTTGATATTAGGCATAGACCGCTTAGTAAGATTGTTCGGTATATTCGCGGTAAAAAAGGCACGAAGGTTGTTTTGACTGTGATTCCAGTTAATGATCCTACAGGCGTTTCTACTAAACAGGTGGAACTTATTCGTGATGAAGTTAAACTAGATAAACAGGCGGTCAGTTCGAAGGTGAAAAAAGTAATGGGTGTAGATGGCGTAATGCATAAAATAGGGATTATAGATTTACCTACATTTTATGCAAACTTAAGAGTTCGTTCGCCTAGCGACCCGGAATTTAGAAGTTCATCTTATGATGTGGGGAAAGAAATAAAAAAGTTGCAGGATGAAAAGGTAGACGGAATTATCTTGGATCTTCGCAGTAATGGAGGCGGTTCGTTGCTAGAGGCTATTAAAATGGTTGGTCTATTTATTCGTACAGGTCCAACTGTTATGGTGCAGGAGTGGGGTGCATTACATGTTTTGCCGGACAACGATCCTACGGTTGCTTATTCAGGGCCACTGATGGTGTTGGTTAATAGATTAAGTGCGTCCGCATCAGAAATTGTGGCTGCGGCATTGCAGGATTATAATCGTGCTGTTATTATGGGTGATTCGAAAACGCATGGTAAGGGCACTGTGCAGACTGTATTGCCGCTTGGGTTTGACCGTAAATTTGGAAAAATAAAAGTAACAACGGCGGGTTATTATAGAATTTCAGGAAGATCAACTCAGTTGTGTGGAGTTGTTCCTGATATTATAATGTCATCTGGATATGATTTTATGGAGCTGGGAGAAGATACATTACCTAATCCGATAAAGTGTATTCCTGTTAATAAGGCAATATATAAACCTGTTTCCAATTTAGGTATGGTTATTACGGAGTTGCAGCAGAAATCTAAAGAACGGCTTGCTCATGACCCACGCTTTGAGGCTTATCAAAAATTACTTAAGCGTATTGAAAAAATAAATAATAACAAATCTATTTCGCTTAATATAGATGAGCGTCGAAAACGGGCTATTGCTGATAAAGAATTAAGTGACTTACAGGAAAAACTAATGCCGGCGGATGATGGATTTGAGGATCCTGAGAATCCCGATAATGAAGAAAAAGATGAGTATTCAGATATCGTTTTGGATGAGGCCGTTAAGGTTATGGGGGATTATATGGGGCACGAAGAGTCGAAATTCTCAATGACAGATGATACCAGCAGAATTTCTTGGCCAAAATTAATTGAAGAAATGTTAAAAAACTTATAAAATTCGATTAGGATTAAGGGGGATAAATATGAATATACCATTTTGGAAGATGCACGGTGCATCAAATGATTTTATTTTGATTGATGATAGAGATTGTACTTTTCCGGCAGCCGACCGTGGCTGGCTTGCCAGAATTGCAGGACGGCGTACCGGCGTTGGCTGCGAGGGCGTTATTCTTATTCAACCGTCTGATAAAGCCGACTTTAGAATGCGGTTTTATAACCCTGATGGTGGTGAAGTGGAAATGTGTGGCAATGGAGCACGTTGTGTTGCTCGCCTTGCTAATGAGCTTGGTGTGGCAGCACAGAAAATGACCATAGATACTGTTGCCGGTATTTTGCAGGCCGAGGCGATGGGGGATTCTGTTCGCTTAGGAATGACTAAGCCTTTTGATATGTTGTTGGAGAAAAAACTAAGTGGTGATAATTCTCTTGTATACAATACATTGAATACAGGTGTGCCACATGTAGTTGTGGTGGTGGGTGACCTTGATGAATGTGATGTTATGGCATTGGGTAATATGATTAGATATCATCAGGATTTTGCTCCCGCCGGAACCAATGTTAATTTTATTAAAGTAACTGGAGAAAAATCTCTTCGTATACGAACTTACGAGCGTGGAGTTGAGGCTGAAACTTTGGCTTGTGGTACGGGTATGGTTGCCGCCTCATTGATTGCCTCTAAACTTGGTTTGGTGGACTCTCCCGTTAATATTACTCCTGCCAGTGGCGATGTGCTTGCCGTTGATTTTAAGATTGATGGTGATGAATTTGAAAATGTGACTCTACTTGGTCCTGCTGTACATGTGTTTGAGGGGATTTTAAAGTATTAACCATGAAAAAAGTTTTATTCATCTCGCCGCAACCGTTTTTTCAATGGCGCGGTTCTCCTATTCGAGTAGGGTTTGACCTCGCAGCCTTAGTAGAACAGGGGTATGAAGTTGACTTTTTGACATTACCGGTAGGCGAAGATAGGCCTATTGGTGGCGTTCGTATTATTAGAGTATGGAATCTTTTCTTTGTTAAAGAAGTACCTATCGGGCCATCACTGATAAAGGCTGCTTTTGATGTTTTGTTGTTGTTTACCGGTTTGGGTATGGCAATAAAAAATCGTTATGATGTTGTGCATGGCGTGGAGGATGCGGGTGTGCTTGGTGTGATAATTGCCGGTATAACCCGTAGCAAATTAGTATATGAAAAACATTCCGACCCAGGATCATATAAAAAGAAAAGCTTTGTTCGTAATTCTATAATGAAAGCGTATGCGGCAGTGGAACGTTTTACCGCTAAACATGCAGATGCTGTTATTGCCACAGGTTCCGGATTGGCAGAACAAGTGCGAAAAATGAAAACTTGCCCGGCAGTATTTGATATCTTTGATATTCCCTCATCATTGGTAGAAGCTGAAACAGAACAGGTTAAAAAACTTCAAATGGAACTGAAGGGGCGGGAAGATGATGTACTGATCTCTTATGTAGGTTCATTTGCTGTTTACCAGGGGGTTGATCTCATGTTTGATGCTATAGCAAAAGTAGTTAAAGAGAATGCAAAAGCATTATTTTTAATAATAGGAGGTAGTGCAGATGAGATTGCAGAGAGAAAAGCTTGGTTGCGTGAGCGTGATTTGGAACATAGGGTTGTTTTTGCCGGAAAAATCCCACCGGACAAACTTCCTGCATATCTTGCCGCTGCCGATATTTTGCTATCACCACGCCAGGCAGGTGTAAATACGCCACTAAAGATATTAGATTATTTTAAAGCAGATGGTGCCGTAGTTGCTACCGACATTCCAGCCAACCGGTTATTAGTTGATGATTCAACCGCAATATTAACGAAACCGGATGCCGAATCTTTTGCCGATGGCATCATCAAAATAATTAATGACGCTGAATTACGAAACAAGGTTGCAAATGCCGGCCATCAATTATATTGTAGTAGATACAACTTTAAAGAATTTAGCAGAATGATTGGCGAATGTTATAGTGCCGTTTTAAAAGAGGATGAAAGATGAAAATAGTTGCAGATACACATGTACATATATATCCATGTTATGATTTACAACTATTTTCGGAAATGTTGGAGCATAACCTAAAAAAAGTTGGTGCCGGACAGACTATTAGGCTTGGTTTTCTTACAGAGCGGCATGATTGTAATTTTTTTGATGATATAAAAGCAGGGAAGTCTAATTTATCTTCATTATGTGGGAATATTCAGCTAGGCCAAGATGAGTCTTCTCTTATTAGGGATAACGGTTCTGGCGAAAAGTGTATTATTTTGCCGGGACGCCAGGTTGTAACTGAAGAGCGTATAGAAATTTTGGCATTGGCAACTACCGCAAAAATACCTGACGGTATGTTGGCGGTTGATACGGTTACCATGATTCTTGATAATGGTGGGGTGCCGGTTGTTGCTTGGGCACCCGGTAAATGGTTTGGCGTGCGCGGCGATGTGGTTCGTAATTTACTGGATAGCTTTAATCCTGCTAGGTTATTGATAGGCGATAGCAGTATGAGACCGACAATATGGACGGAACCGCTCATTATGCGAGATGCAAGAAGTCGTGGTTTTAGAATAATTGCAGGGTCTGACCCATTGCCGTTTGCTGGTGAAGAAAAGATGGCAGGCTCCTATTGTTCGGTGTTTGATACATCATTTGGACTTGCATCACCTTTAGCATCAGCACGTAATATGCTATGGAATGCACAAAATGTAACTACTGTGGGGCAACGTGGTGGTCCGATTAAAACCTTGCTACGAATGTACAAAAACTCAAAGTCAAAAGATGCACTTTAATCGGCCAGTAATGTTCCACCGTTATTAAGATTGGCTTTGGTGAAAATACGTTAAGAAAGAACAATATCTTTCTCTATGGCTTCTCCTTTTAATATCTTTGAATAGTGATAACGCTGATTCCATTTCTGAGCGGGTATTAGGTTCTAGCCATTTCATATCCACGTCGAAAATCACTTTTATATCAGTTCCTTTAATTCCTTCCATAAAACCAGAATGCCGATCTTGTGCCGGGGAAGTCTTTTATGATGTGTTCTAGTCTTAATATTTCTAATCGCATTATAGAATATACCGAGAGGTTAAATTATTGTATCGGTGTAGTAAAAGTTATTTTGTTCTCTTTTCATCGTCCCAGGTTTTCTTAACCTTTTCCAAGCAGTCATCACAGATACCACGAGTTACATGTAATGATGGTTTTTTGTTAAGTTGATTTTCAATGTAGTCCCAAATGTTTTTTTCAAGTTCAATCCGGTGGCAGTAAGGGCAGATTGTCAACATGCCTGATATGATTTTATGCTGTTGATTATATGTATTGCCAACAACTATAATGGAGGCGGTAATAATAGCCGCCGAGGAGAGGCAGGCACGCATATAATTTGGTGTTTGTGCCGCCACATCAAAGAAGAACGCCGCAAAATCTATAAATTCATTTGCCCAGACTAATAGTAGCAGCAACATGAAACCAAGAAATTGCCAAAGTGCTATATATGCAAATCCGTGCTTAATTGCCAATACAAGAGTTTTCTTTTCTTTAGTCTTATGTTTCACGTATCTTCACCTTTCTATTGTTAGTAAGAACTTTACCATTATATTGTGGGTTTTGCAACCAATACATCTAAACATGCGGCACATTCTAGGGCAGAACCGCGTGCAATATCGAAAAACGACAGCGATCTGCCGCTGTATATTTCCCGTTTCTCTCTGCAATATTCAGTGGTATGGATGTCGAAGCCCTGTCCAACCTGCCCGCAGTGCTACAGCGTTGCAGGCGGGTTGATTGTGAACTGCTAAGCTCTT
>CAMZLY010000036.1 GCA_947311825.1 uncultured bacterium | reverse complement strand
TCTTTTACTATTTCATGATCAACCACACCTAGATTCTGTAGAATCATGGTGGCAATCCCTAAATCTTTGGCTTTTTCTTCTAGCCGATAAAGATATTTCCAGCCATCTTCTTCCATTTCAACTTCTATTTCTGTTAATGACTTCTCTGTAAACCGTTTCAATCGATTTACTGCGGCTTTATCTACCACATTTAACGCAAAGAGTCGTGTCCCCTTTTCAGCTAATGCAATTTTTATTGCCTCATCTGCGGCCTTTAAACTCTCTGCCGTAGAATCAACAACCAGAAGAATTCGCTGCTGCTTTTTATCACTCATAATGCTCTCCTTCTTACTAACATGGTTCTGTCAGCCCCCGCAGGGTCGTAGCCCCCTGCTGTACAGCAACGCCTACGACGGTGCGGTTTATATGCCGCTCCTTACTAACACTCAAACTGGTATCACAATTTAACTGTTTTATGATGCCGACCTGTTTTTCAACAATTTTCGTCTAAATAAATCTTCTCTATCGTTTTCTTCCATTACTGATTTTATCCAAGATATTGTCTCTTCCGATTCTGGAATAAAGACATTTTCCAGTGCGTTAATTCTTTTCTGGGTCTTTTCTATCTCTATTGCCAAACGCCAAATGGTGGAGACAACTTCCACATATTCTCCTATATGTGCCAAGACGTTCTGTAGTTCTTTTAGAGTTGAGTCTAATGCACCTGACGATGCAACAAGACCTGCCGGAGATAAATCGGCAACAACTGATACCCTTATTCGTGGCAAGGCTATACCCATTACATTATGCTGTTCCATCTCTAACTCTAGGTCGGGCTGATGCGAAGAGACTGTACGTTGCAATCCTTCTTTGCCCATTGCGATATATGCCGGCAGGAAACTGTTCCTAGCTTTTGTCAAACTACCCTGCAACCCTTCTTCTACTTCGGAAAAACCGGAAACTACACTCATCAATTCCATAACCAGTACGTCACGCTTTTGCTGCAACAAATCACGTCCGTCAGATGCAAATTTAAGTTGCGTCTGCGTACTGAATAAGTTTGCTTTAGTCGGTGCCGGTCTTTTAGCCATGTTGCTTTTTCCTACGATGTTTCTTATAAAAAACTTCCAAAATTCGATGTTCGATGTTGAATGTTGAATGTTCGATGTTCATTTTTTCTCTACTCTTCCTCAAATTCGCTTATTGACTTATAATTTACTTTCAATTCTTCCGGGCTAACACGATGCAATGCCTGTGTCGGCAATAGTCCTAACAGTTTCCACGCCAATGCCAATGTATCTTCAATGGTACGCCGTTCGCTACTTGCCTGTCCGATAAAATGAGCTTCAAATGCATCACCAAATTTCAGATGACGCTGGTCGGCATCGGTTAATTCATCTGCACCAACAATTGCCGCTAATGCACGAATATTGCCAACTCTGGAATAACTGGCATAAAGCTGATTAGCTACATTAGGATGATCAGCCAAAGTCTTGCCTTCACCAATTGCATCTTTCATAATACGCGAAAGAGACGGCAATGGGTTGATCGGCGGATATACGCCTTTTTGATGTAACTCTCTATCAAGCACAATCTGCCCTTCTGTGATATATCCGGTCAAGTCAGGAATAGGATGTGTAATATCGTCATTAGGCATAGTAAGTACCGGCAACTGAGTAATGGTTCCTTTGGAGTCGCGAGTACGCCCACAACGCTCATATATTTCCGAAAGGTCGGAATAGAGATAGCCGGGATATCCTTTGCGACTTGGAACTTCGCCACGGGCTGATGTCATTTCGCGTAACGCTTCACAATAGTTGGTCATATCACTCAAAATAACCAGTACGTGCATATCACAATCAAAGGCAAGATGCTCGGCAAGGGTCAAGGCAAAGCGAGGAGTAACCAGTCGTTCCTCTGCCGGATCAGATGCCAAGTTAAGAAACATCGTTGCACGTTCAAGTGCACCGGTACGCTCAAATTCATTTCTGAAAAAATCGGCATCATCATGCTTAACCCCCATGGCGGCAAAAACAACGGCGAACTCTTCATCTGTGCCACGAATACGTGCCTGTCGGGCAATTTGAGCGGCAAGTTCATTATGCGGTAACCCGTTGCCGGAGAATACAGGCAGTTTTTGTCCCCGAACAAGAGTGTTCATACAATCGAGAACCGATACACCTGTCTCAATAACATCTTCCGGGTATGCACGCATTACAGGATTGATAGCACTGCCATAAATACTTCTTGTTTCTCCACCAAATGGCATTGGTGCACCGTCCAGTGGCTGGCCGGTGCCATCAAGCACACGCCCCAACAATTCTTTGGACACAGTAAAATCCATAGTCTTACCAAGAAATTTCACAGAAGTATTGCGTAATGAAAGCCCATGAGCACCTTCAAACACCTGAATAACAGCACGCTTATCAGATATATCCAGCACACTACCTCTACGTGTTGTTCCGTCGCCGCATAATATTTCTACAACTTCACCATACGCAACATCAGTAACGCGATTAACAACAAGAATCGGTCCGCCCGCACTTTGCAGGTCTTTTATTATTTTTCCGCCTGTTTGCATTATTTATATTCCTCATCAGTCTCTTAACTGCCAAGAGCTTCTTCAATCTCGTTTTTCAATTCTGTAAACTTTTCTATTTCCGTTTGACCTATGGCCTCTTTCATTCGATAAATATCTTCAACTACCTCAAGCCCTATAACGTGATGAAGCGTTTGGCCAGATGCTAATGATTTATTTGCCTGTTCGTGAAAATATAGAATCACATCCATCATGGCCAACTGTTTTTCAACCGGGCAATAGCTATCAACATCACTAAATGCACTTTGTTGTAAAAATGCCTCTTTAATCATTCGTGCAGTTTCCAAAATAATCCGTTGTCGGTCAGGTAGTGCATCCGGCCCGATTAGTTTTACAATATTTTGCAGGCGGTCATCTTCCTTTAGAATACCCATTGCCTCTTCACGTAAATCTTTCCATGACAAGTCCGAACGTCCTTCCCACCATTCCGACACATCATATTCCGAATATGATGTAAGCCAATTAATGGACGGAAAATGTCTGGCACTTGCTAGGTCACGGTCAAGTCCCCAGAATGTGCGAACAAATCGTTTTGTGTGTGTCACAACCGGCTCTGAAAAATCTCCTCCCGGCGGTGATACCGCACCGATAATTGTCACCGAGCCTTCACGAACGTCACCATTAGTCTCGGTAATCTGAACGCGGCCGGCACGCTCATACACCTCGCCAATTCTACTTGCAAGATAAGCAGGATATCCTTCCTCTGCCGGCATTTCTTCAAGTCGGCCTGATATTTCGCGTAATGCTTCTGCCCAGCGACTTGATGAGTCGGCCATCATTGCAACATGATATCCCATATCACGATAATATTCAGCCAATGTAAGACCAGTATAAATACTCGCCTCACGTGCCGTTACCGGCATATTAGAAGTATTGGCAATCAGTGTTGTGCGTTCCATTATCGGCTTGTTTGTATGAGGGTCAATAAGAGAAGGAAACTCATCCAACACTTGCGTCATCTCGTTGCCGCGTTCTCCGCATCCTACATAAACGATAATATCCACATCGGACCATTTTGCAAGCTGATGCTGAGTAACAGTTTTCCCTGTCCCGAATCCACCCGGGATAGCACACGCACCGCCACGAGCGGCAGGAAAGAGAAAATCAATTACACGTTGCCCGGTTACCATCGGAATTTTTGGAGGCAACCGCTTAGGAGCCGGACGCGGTGTTCGTATTGGCCAATGTTGCATAATGGTAATCTCTTTTTCTCCGGCATCAGTCTTAATTTTCGCAACAACATCCGTTACCGCATATTCACCTGCATCCGCCACCCAAACCAGTTCACCAGATATATTCGGTGGCACCATTACTTTATGTACAATAAGTGATGTTTCCGGGATTGTTCCCAACACACTCAATGCCGCAACTTTATCGCCCACCTTTGCAACCGGTGTAAATTCCCATTTAGCTTCAACATCAATGCCAGACACAGTTAATCCGCGCCCAATAAAACGACCACTCTGTTCTTCAAGTTTATGTAAAGGCCGCTGAATGCCATCATATATACTTTTAAGAATCCCCGGTCCAAGCGTTACAGATAACGGAATGCCCAAAGTAACAACCGGTTCTCCCGGCTTTATACCAATAGTATTTTCATAGACCTGAATAGTCGCAACATCATTTTCCAAGCTTATGATTTCTCCGGTCAAACCCTCATGCCCTACTTTCACTTGATCACCAAGGTTTGCATAACCCATAGCATCAGCCATTACTACAGGACCGTTAATTCTTATAATGACCGATTCGGCTTTTTCCGTACTCATCATTTATTCCCCGCCTTTCGAAATTCAAAAATATCAGCAATCTTTGCCCTTAACTCGCCACGCTGCCGTTCCAAGCGAGCCTCAAATGTATTATCATGTACTATCCGCCCCGTTGTATCAGAAACGAGGAGCCCACCGGAAACATTGATCGTTTCCTCTTCAACAATAACAGTAACTGTATCAATTTCTGTAAATAGATTTTCTTTTTCTGCCAATGCCCTATCTGTCGGATTAAGCTTTACACGCACTTGCTCAACCCCCAGAACATCAATTGATTCCTTCAGCATTTTCAACAACATTTCGCCCCGTTGCCGCTCATCGTTATTTTGAGAAATATTACGTAAAGCTTCAGCAAAGACCGTATCTATCGCCTTTTCCTGCCGTTCCATAATTAAACGGCGTTCATTAATTGTCAGTTCCGCTCTAACCGCCTCATGCTTAGCTTTGAACTGCTCATCAAGCAAAGCTTTTGCAGATGCCAATTTACGCTTTGCATTATCACGTGCTCTGGAAACATCAAGAGTAGCCACACGTTCAGCACGTTCAATGATACCCGCAGCTTCAACTTTGGCTTTTTCCATTATCCGTGCTACCAAATCATCAATATTTCCACTTGTCTGCATATTTCCTTTTACCTCACTTTACCGAACTTCTTGTAATTCATTTGTGCAACATATTACAATCGTATCCCCAATGTCTTTTGCAAATACTCCCGCAACTCTTCACCCTGCCCTTCACTTTCGTGCCGATCAGGAATACGAAGCACCAACGGCAATTTTCTACGTTCCATATACTTGCGAAAACTTGTTCCTAGTTTTTTTGCACGAGAATTGGTGATAAGTACAACGCCAACATCAGGCTCGGCAAGAAACTCCTCAATAACACGCTCAATATCAGCAGGCTCAACCGGACTTTTCCCGCTTATTCCCGCCATCTTGAACAGTTCAAGGGACAATCTATCACCAAGTAATCGTATTTTCATTTAACACTTCTTCCCGCAAATATTCTCAAAACTATATTTTCGATAAAATAACAATCGATATAAGCAACCCATAAATTGCAATACCTTCCGCCAGAGCGACGTAAATTAAAGATTTACCCATAAGTTCAGGTTTCTCTGCCACAGCACCCATCGCAGCCGCACCTACATTACTAACCGCAATACCGGCACCAACAGAGCCAATACCAGTAGCTAATCCTGCAGCCAAAAATGCCCAGCCCATTGCCTTATATTTACCATCAGATACATTATCTATCGTGGCGGCATCAGCAGAAGCTGCATTTTCAGCAACAATGCCATTATCAGATGAATCTGCGGCAGACGCATGATTGATAAATAACCCCTGTGCAACAATAACCGTAAATATAATCATTACGATACCAATATTAAAACTCTTAAACATAGACATAACCTTTCTTACCTTTTCACTACTTTCACTCATAACCATTTTCCTTTCGTTTTATTTAACTTCTAAACAACTGCTACTTAAAAACTTGTAGCGTTGGCTCTATGAGCCAAAAGATCTTAATCTATAATGCACGCAACACGCATGCCCATCGGCTCATAGAGCCGACACTACATCTTCTCCTTGTAGCGTTGGCTCTATGAGCCAAAAACGCTTATTCTACATCATCAACAACTAACGGAACAAACTCTGTTCCGTCACCTTTAAAAAATTTCGAGAAAAATTCATAATATTCCATACGTAAACATTGAATCGTAACAATCATCCCTTCCAGAGCAATAATAAAAAGATGCTGCAATGGCATACTGATAAAATTTAATCCTGCCGACGGTGTCATATCTTTAAGAATAAATGTCACCATGGTAAGTGCGGCATGAGCCAAACCAAAAGCAGCAACACGAAGAAAGCTGGCGGAATTTGTAAACAGATTCATCAAAATCTCTATCGGCTCAAATAACAAAGAAGCAATTTCAAACTCCTCTTCATCCGCTGACTTTCCGAAGTGATGCACGGCAAACTGTCCGGCAACGATTAAAATCAACGGTAAAGCAACAATCAACGCAATAATTCCAGTCGGCATATCAATACTATGTCCGGTTGTATAAAATATAATTAACCCTAATAACATCCAGTAAAACACCAAACTAGAGAGACTCCATTGCCCTACCAATGCCTTCGCCGGATCACGCTGACGTAACGCCTGAATAATATTGAGTATTATTCCTAAAGAAATAACTACAACACCAATAATGAGCGATGTCCCCAGTAACACATTAAGATTCTCTCCTTCTGCCGGACGCATCCATAATGCAGGCAAAACCGAATCGCTTTCTATCCCGAAAATTGAGCCGAACAAAAAGCCGAAGCCGATGCCGGATATTCCGGACATCATCAAAATCTTTCCCAAATCACGCATAGCGACAAAAAATCTATACGGCAAAAATGCCATCGCCGCACCCGCTGCCGCTAAAATCATACCATGCCCAACATCTCCGAACATCATCCCGAACATTATCAAAAACGAAACGGCAACAAACGGCGTCGGGTCAATATCATTGTAGCGTGGCAGCCCATAATTCTTAACAAACATTTCAAATGGACGGAAGATTTTCCAATTTCTCAGCTTAGTTGGAACCGATACTCGCCCCTGCTCTTCTGCCGCCTTATATTCAATAAAATAACGTCCTGCAAATCTCTCAGCCAAACCATGTAGTATTTCATCTTTTTTTAGCAAAGGCAAGAATCCACTAACAACAGCAACATCACCAACATAACCAAAATTCCCGGTAGCTTTGAGTAATATCAACTGTATCGACAAAACTTTCCGCCAATATGACAAAGTCTGCACCCATTTCTCTCTATGCTTATTGAGATTTTGCTTAATTTCCGCAAGCTGATCACGTGCCGCCCATAAATCCATTTCAATAAGATCCATCCCCTCCTCGTAATCAATTAAATAACGCTCGGGAATGTTGTGGTGCGAGAAACCTGCCACATTGAGAGTTCTATCAAAATCATCTGACTTATCTTTATCGCCAAGCAACAAAATCAAATCACCACTACCGCCCCTGTTTCTAAAGGACAAATTATATATAAGATTATTCAGCTCAGGCGTAATTGCACGTAATGCCCCTTGCGGGAGTACCCCAAAAGCCACATATAAATAATTTATCTTATCAAGATCAGCCGGAGATAAGCCACATTCATCTAACAGATGCATTTCTTCCGAGATAAGATCCAACTGCGTAATACGAGAATCAACCTCATGCCGTTGCCGGATGGTTTTATCAATTTTTCCGCTCAATTCCTCAACCGCTTCTTCTGATTTCTCCATTAATTCTGCGGAATCATACTGCATAACATCATCAACCGCCTCAACATCATCCAGCACAACAGAATCTAGCTGTCCCAACAAAGCATCAATACGGCGTAATCGTGCTTCGCAAGTTCCTGCGGTTATCTCATCACCCGACCAAGACTTAATGTTATCTGATGCGGAAGCCGCTTTTTGTTCAACCAGATGTAAACATCCGGCATCGGCCAAATAACGTGTTGCAGCAAGTCTATCATCTTGCATAATCAACAAATTAACAAATAACATTTTTTCCGCTAAAAACATTAGAAATCACCTATCAAATAATCAGTTACCGAATCCTGTTCCAATCCAAAATCTTTACATTCCAAAACAGCAATTAAGTCTTCCGTCTGCAACATCATAAGAAAAAGAAAGCTAATCAAAAAATCAGCATCAAATCCATTATTCCGTTGCGAACGTTTTACAACATTCCATAACATTCGCATCAACTGTTTATCTACCAGATTAATATTAAAGTTTTTATTATCCGTTGCCGCATCTTTCAGCATCTGCTTTGAGAAAACAATATTAATCAAATAGTTATACGCCTCCTCCTCGCCAGATATTTCCATCCATTCCGACATTGATCCTGTTAAAGGTGCCCCCGGAACTAAAGATGACCAAGCAGTAAAATCATGAACTTGTGATTCTCGCCGAAAGCGTAGTCTAAAAACTGCATCCGCCGATTTTACCCGTAAAAATGCATCAAAAGATGGTACTCCGCCTACCCCTTGCCTAAATCCATTACTGCAAGAAGCCACGGTCTTACTCCAGCTTTTTATAAAATCAAGTTCTATAGCAGAAACAAATGCAGAAATATTTTCATCCTGCTCATAATTCACAAGTGCATTCTTAAAAGAATTGTAAAGAACCGTGCCGTGTAAAATGTTAGCTAATGATGCAAAACTGGTAACCGAAGCCAATAAATCCTTATCCACCATGCCCTGCCCGCCGGTAGAATACAACAAAGAATCAATATCTGCGTGATCAGCACCAACGTGTAAATGATGAATAATAGTCTCTATATTCATCAGGTCATAATAATAAATAAAAAAACGTATGGCATCTCGTACAGGTTCCTGAGCAAAACGAAGCAAAGCCTTTGCCGAAGAAATATTATTTTCACGCAACTCCTTCTCTACAAAAGAAATATCCTTATTAAGTGAAGACGTTAATAGCCCCTTTTGCCCCAATAAACTCACAACATCATCTACTGCGTGCATACTAACAATATTCTTCCAATCAGCAGGCGTCAAGAAGCTACTCCGCATCGCACGGGCTCTTACACATGAAGCAGAATATTTTGCAAGTTGAGTCATTATCCAATCAAAGCCTTCACTACCGATAATACAGCATTATCACGCTGTTCTTCTACAGTTTTATCAATCAAAGAATAATATGATGTGATATGAGTCTCTGATTCAGAACGTTTTTGCTCATATTCGTCACTAACAGCTGTTTCCAGTTGTTTACGATATGATGCTAATTGTTCTTGGGAATCTTTTTGAATAGTAGCAATTTTACCCTTAGCATCTTTCGCAATCTTATCAGCATCAGCTTGAGCGTCTGTAATAAATTGGGCGGCAGACTGCTCTGCTTTAATAAGAATAGACACCGTACCGCTCTCTGTCATAATTCAATTCCCATCATTTTTTCTTTAAACGACCACTTTTTCTAACTTCTCGAACAATAAGCCAGACAATACCAACAAAAAGAAGTACACGAACAAGCACAAACAGAATCACAATAACATCTTCCATAGTTTCCATTGCACTTCTCCTTTTTTAATATAAATAATGCATATCTACCTCGGGGCCTGATGCAAGAGCACTTGAAATAACATTTATAATACTTTCATTTGAAACATAATTCTCTTCAAACACAGAATCACCTTCACTAATCACTTTCACTGGAGACGTAGATTCACCAAAACAGACTGTAAGTTTATACTGGTGGAAAACAATACCGCTTGTATATTTATCTGATATCCTTGATACTTTATGCTTTAATAGCCACGCATAACTATCTCTTTCGAGAAATTTAACACTATTGTTTGATATAGGAGAATATACCTTATACTGCCTTAGCAATCTTTTTACAGTCCCCCACTCCGCTTCTCCTACAGCGGTCAATATCTTTTTTATTTGTATATCAAGTGCTAACAAGACTTTGAGTTTATCTTGATGCTGTTGCTTGATACTCAATTCCATTTCCTTTTCCTGTCCCAGTCTACCCTTTACAACCCTCTTAAATTTATCAATGTCATCCATCTACCAACCCTCTATTTCAACAAAAACAGAAAAAACACAAAGCTACTATAGTTATTCTCTTGCAAATATCAACATCTTAATTTATTTTTTAACATCTTTTCACGCATAACATTAACTAAGCGAGATAAGCTATGATACTTGAAGAAGTCGAAGACCTATATAAAATTGTTACACTAAAAGAACTACGCCGAACAGAAAGCGTTAAATTTGATGCTCTTGACACCTCCCTAATTCCGCATATTGACGGCTTTGATCGCGTCATACATGCACCAGGTGCATTCTCTCCGGGAAGCGTTGGTAACGTTTCACACCCCTGGTATATGCATCCGCACCAGGAAGATAATTTAATGGTGCTACACGGAACACGATATATTGACATCTATACACCGAAACACGGCAAAGTAGAACATTTTTCCGTAACAGCAGATCACGTCTGCCATAATGACGAAATTTGTTATACCGGTGCCGCCATGCTCGTATGGCCACGAGGGGTCTTTCATAGAATTATCAGTTGCTCAGAAAATGGTTCAGCCTCAATAAACTTTGCGGTTCGCTATGACGGCTTTGACATAAAAACAAATTTCAATATTTATGACCTAAACACCAATACCGGTGAATTCACAGTAATCCGTGAAGGTCATCTCGACCAACAGGTTTAAACTAATTATTTTTTTATTCACTCTTAATCTCAAGAAACTCAATATCAGCAATATCTTGAGGGCGCGAAACCGATTTTTTAGACATAATCAAATCACTGCGAGATATACATTTTATCTTCAATCCATTTTCGTTATCATGAAAAATAGATTCTTTCTCTGCTTCATCAAATGATCTAATTCCCGCAACAGCAAGATGAAACTGTATAACACCCCAGCGAGTCTGATATGTCTGAATAATATTCTCACCATGTCTTCCAATCGGAACAATTGGTAAATCCAGTTCATCTATGAGTAATTTATTAATGTGCTGCATATTATTTAAATCTTTGCTGGGAATAAAAATATCCCAATCCATGGTAAAGCGTGGCATTCCCTCTAGTCGAACTGCCTGACCACCAAACACCAAATAACGAATTTTATTCTCATTAAACAGCCTAATCACTTCATCCATCCCACACCCCCTTTGCGTGCTATTTCAGACAACAGCTCTTTTTTCCAAGCATTCATCTCATCGCCGGACGAAAATCTACGGCAACCAAATTTCGGAATACCAACCATTCTTGGTAACGACACAACACGCTTATTATTAGCCCACATCTTTAATTTTGCATTATAGTCATCTGTTATTTTCATAATATAAGTAATGTACATAAGAACATAAACTATGCAAAGATAATTTTCCTCTTTTCTTGTGCACCTTTCATAAATTCACTTAAAAGAATTCCCTTTTGAGTAATGGCAGATTGTCTTCTGCTTTTAATGCTATCAATTAAACCTAAATCCCAATCGTACTTAGATAAATGGCTATCATCGGCTACCGGCTTTACATCATAGACCAAATAGAGGTTACTCGAAAAGGTTTTGGTAGGTTTATCTCCAATTTTTGGTAGAGTCATCTCCAATTTTTGGTAGGGCGAGCTCTCCGAGCCGGAAAATGGCAACAGGCGTTTATTATATATCCCTCGGCTCGCTGGGACAGCTCGCCCTACCTTGCTTTTCTAAACATCAACTGCAGTTTGTAGAATAATAGCAGGCTTAAGGTAAATTTCCCTGAAATGTTTTCTGTCTTTCAGCTTCAATACACCCAACAATGCGTCCCTGCCCATTTCTCCTGCACATGCCTTCAACAGAGCCATAACCTGCCCTGAAACCGTAGATCCATCATGGGGGGCATCATGGGGGGTGTTAAGGTTGTTAACCATAAAAAGAATACTAAAACCACCCGAGAAATTGGCCATTTCTGGCACAGACAGACTTGCATAGTGACAAAAATCAAACATTCTGCCAATACCAGTACCATATTGTTCAATTAGAGCCCGAATGCTAACTATAGTATGTAGAGGTGTAGGCATAGTGTATGTATCATATTCAGCAATACAATTAAGGATAAAAATATGCTTTTACAAGAATTCGGAAATATAATTCGCGAAAAACGAAAACTAACAAAACTTTCTCAGGAAGAACTCGCAAGCCACGCTGGCTTGCATAGAACATACATAGGAATGATCGAACGTGGTGAGAAAAACATAACTCTTCAAAACATCAAAAAACTTTCCATTGCTCTTAACTGCACGATTTCAGACCTAACGAAAGGTCTATAATGACACAAGAAATCATTGATTTTAAATTAGGAGAACTTTTTTGTGGACCTGGCGGGATTGCATATGGAGCTAAAATTGCGAATGTTGATAACAATGGTGTTCATTATCAAATCAGTCACGCATGGGCAACAGATTATGACAAAGACAGTTGTGAAACATTTAAAAAAAACATCTGTCATAATTCTTCAAACACTGTTATACATGCCGATATTAGGGAACTAGACCTTAACAAGCTAAAAGACATATCCAGAATTGACGGTCTAGCTTTTGGTTTTCCATGCAATGATTTCAGTATTGTAGGGGAACAAAAAGGCATAAATGGACATTTTGGACCACTTTATACATACGGTATTAAAGTATTAAGAATATGTCGCCCTAAATGGTTTCTTGCCGAAAATGTTAGTGGTCTAAGTCACTCAAATGATGGCAAGGCATTCAATAAAATACTCGACGAACTCTTTAATGCTGGTTATTCAATTTATCCTCATTTATATAGTTTTGATAAATATGGTGTTCCTCAAGCCCGCAAGAGAATAATAATAATTGGTATACGTGATGATCTGGATGTTTGCTATCGGATACCATCGCCAGAATTATTCACTGATATCGATACTTCAGTTCAAGTAGCTCTTACTACCCCGCCAATACCAAAAACTGCACCGAATCAAGAATACACAAAACAATCTTCAGGAGTCATTAATAGACTAAAAATGTTGCCAGCCGGCAAAAATGCTTGGTTTATAGATGAACTATTAGATATGGAAAAGAACGAATTAGTTTCTTTCTATCAGCCATTAAAAGAAATTCACAAAAAGAACAGAGATGTTGATTTCGCTGATTATGAGTCGATCAAGCAAAAACTAAAAGAGATTCGGTTAAATGTTAAATCAGCCCGTATGAGCCAAATATATCGGAGACTTGATCCAACAAAACCATCTTATACTATTACGGGAAGTGGTGGCGGGGGAACTCATGGATATCATTGGATTGAAGATAGAGCTCTAACAAACAGAGAACGAGCTCGTATTCAAACATTTCCTGATACTTTTGAGTTCTGTGGGGCGAAAGAAAGTGTTAGAAAACAAATAGGTATGGCCGTTCCATGCAAGGGAATTAAAGTGATTTTTGAAGCACTTCTTAAAAGTTTTGCCGGCATTTCATACAAGAGTATTCCCTATTCATTTGATCCGCTTATTCAACCAAAACACTTAAATCTTTATAATCAAAATGAAAAAGCTCAATTAAGACTACTAGAAAGGATATAATAAAATGATTTTTACCAATGAAACAAGGAAAGGGAGAAATTTCAAATCAGAATTTATAAGCCGTATTAAAAATGCACGTTCTTTAACCATTGCAACTGGGTATTTTGGGGCATCACTAATCCAAGAAATAGAATCTAAATTGGTAAAGATATCAAGAAATGGAAATTGTAGACTTCTATTGGGAATGATTTTCCATAGCGGAATCTCTAAAAAACAAAAAGATGCCATTGAGTCATTAGATAAGAAACTACGTGCAGAATCACAAGAAAACGGTATCTATATATCTAGAAAAGAATATCACGGTAAAATTTATAAAATTGATAATAATATATATTTAGGATCCTCAAATTTATCAGAACACGGATTCATATCTCGCTGGGAATGCACCGCACAAATAAATGATCTAGCAACACAGAATGAAACAAGCGAGTATCTTGATTTTCTTTTCAATGAAAAAACAACAGTTATGCTTAGTGAAGTAGATTTAACAACACCCACACCGACTAAAACTCTAAAACCCAGCAGATTCCTAAAAGACTATGAAGTTAAAACATTTCCTTCGGGGAAAATAATTGATAGCATTAACATTGAACTCAGAGTAGATAAACAACCCGCATCATCGTTAAACTTATATTTCGATAAGGGAAGAAAAAACACAAAAGGGCTTTATGCTCCACGTCCATGGTATGAAGTTGAAATTACCACCTCTTCTGCTGAAAGACTCCATCCTTGTTACCCCAAAAGTAAAAAAATATCAGACAAAAAAAAATCACGGTACGGAGAATTCAATGCGTACATACAAGAAAATGGAAAAATATATAAACTTAGAATGACGGTAGCATCAGACAAAGGAAAAGCTATTGCCTCAAGTACAGAATCTGGAGGAAGAGAAACTCTTGGACGTTATATAAAAGGCAAACTTGAAACGGCGGGTATTCTAAAGTATGGAGAGCGTATTACATCAGAAATACTTGATGTTTACGGACGTAACTTTATTACGCTAAAAAAGATTAATGATAAAAACTATATACTTGAGTTCTAACTTTCTAATGTAACACATAATATTTTATTTACTCTACAGCCCTACCCTTACAGCTCATAATTATCAAGCTGTTCAATACGTGGCATTAATTTCTTTAGCGAGGATTTTACTATGCACAAAAAGATTATCCTCCCATATACAAAATTGCCTTTTCCTTTGTCCTGTTCATCCTATTTATCAATGTAAACCATAAATTGCGGATTTTATAATATTCTTTTCAATTGCAAAATATCTGCATATTAGACATACTATATTCTGAATCATTAATACGTAATGGGGAAATTAACATCAAAACAATTAGAACTTTATTACTTTATTGCATAACAATAACAGTTGCTACACAACTAAAGGCGGGAGAAATGCGTGCATGGGTTTCTAAATCTAGAGATACCGTAGAAGCAGAGCTAATCAAAACAATCAGACAGCATATAATTCTTCAAACCTCTGATGGTAAACAGATGAAAACAGCAAAAAAGATCCACATATCCCTAAAAGAATAAGAATGAAATAACACACATTAATTATAGCAACTGGCCTATAACCCTAATTCATACAGACCGTTAGAGTAAAACAGTGAATAACACAAATACATATAGTAACAATACGCAAAAACTTATAGACCAAGGGGTGCAAATATTGCTTCCGGCAACCGTATTCATTGCCGACAACATCGATACTTCAAAAATAAGCTCTTCTGTCGTGATTCATCCAGGATGCCGAATTTCAGGACAAAACACATCTATAGGGTCAGGAACCATTATTGGTGAAGAAGCACCCGTAACAATTGATAATTGTCAGATTGCAAACAACTGCAAGCTTAAAGGTGGCTACTTTAAAGAAGCCGTTCTATGGAATGATGTAGAATTCGGTTCCGCAGCACATATCCGCCCAGGAACCATCCTCGAAGAGAAATCTTCCTGTGCACACTCGGTTGGATTAAAACAAACAATACTCATGCCATACGTCACCACCGGTAGCCTTATTAACTTCTGTGATTGCCTAATGTCCGGCGGTACAGGTAAGGATAACCACAGCGAAGTGGGCTCTTCGTATGTACACTTCAACTTTACCCCCCAGCAAGACAAAGCAACAGCCTCCCTTATTGGTGATGTACCTAAAGGAATTTGGCTAGACTCTCCCCCCGTTTTTCTTGGCGGACAAGGAGGACTCATCGGCCCCGTAGTAATTGAATATGGATCAGTCGTTGCCGCAGGCATAACCACAAGAAAAAACATTACTACACCAAACACTATCATTTATGGGACAGAAACAAATATAACAAATGCAAAATTTGATCCACGTGTATACAAATCAATCAATAAAAAAATTGAAAACTGCCTTCTATACCTTGGCAATATATTTGCACTATATCAATGGAATTTAAATATTCGCCCCCTATTCACCAAAGATGACATCTATCTGGAATCATGCAGAATCGGTGCCGTCAGATGTCTTGAAATAATAATTCAAGAAAGAATAAAACGCCTTAATGATTTATACAATAAGGTTCAGCAATCAGTAAACATACTAACAAAAAATAATACCGCAATAGCCACTGCACTAAACAGTCAAAAACATTTTATTAACTGCTGGCCATCAATTAAACAAGAGTTAGATAACTACAAAGACAACAAAGGCAATATTAAACAGAGAACTCTACTAATAGAATCAATAAATATTAAATCCGACTATCTTACAACACTACACAACTGTAGCACTCAAACAAAAGAGGTGGGAAAGAATTGGCTCCAATCAATTGCGAACAAAACAGTAGCTTTATGGAATATTAACAAGGAACATATAAATAATGAGTAAACTTTTTGGAACAGACGGAATAAGAGGAATAGCCAATAGCGACACTTTAACAGCTGAAATGGCTCTAAATATAGGACGTGCTATTGCACACGTGAGCAAACAGCATAATAATAGGCATAAAATTGTAATTGGCAAAGACACTAGAATCAGCGGCTATATGATCGAATCTGCTCTTACAGCAGGAATATGCTCAATGGGTGTAGATGTACTATTAGTAGGACCGATGCCAACACCGGGAATAGCATTTATAACTCAAAGTATGCGAGCAGATGCCGGAATTGTCATTTCAGCCTCACATAATCCTTATCAAGATAACGGCATAAAAATATTCTCAAGAGATGGTTACAAACTGTCCGATGAGATGGAACGAGAAATAGAAGAACTAGTTGCAACCGGAAAAATAAACAACATCCGCCCCACCGCTGATAATGTAGGAAAAGCCTTCAGAATTAATGATGCAATTGGTCGCTATATAGTTTTTTGTAAAAATACATTTGCCACCGACATGACCTTAGAGGGCATGAAAATAGTTTTAGACTGTGCCAACGGTGCTACCTATAAAGTTGCTCCACTTATTTTTTCTGAACTTGGTGCCGAAGTAATAACAATTCATAATAATCCAGACGGAAAAAATATCAACGACAACTGCGGATCACAATTCACTTCCGACCTATCAAAAAAAGTGATAGAATCAGGTGCAGATATCGGTCTAGCATTTGATGGTGATGGCGATAGACTTATAGCAGTTGATGAAAATGGTAAAGAAATATCCGGCGACCAGATTATATATCTATGTGCGAAAGCACTTCATAAAGAAAAAGAGCTCAACAACAACCTTGTTATCGTAACTCCAATGAGTAACTTTGGACTAAGAGCGGCTTTTGACGAAGCTAATATCAGTCACTTAGATGCAGATGTGGGTGACAGAAATGTACTAAAAATGATGAAAGAAGAAGGTGCAGTACTTGGCGGTGAACAATCCGGGCATGTTATTTTTCTTAACCATCACACGACAGGCGACGGAATTATATCTGCATTGCAACTGGTTTTAATCATTAAAAAGAGTCATAGACCTCTATCAAAACTTGCGACAGAAATGAAAATATATCCACAACAACTCGTAAACATAGATGTCAAATCGAAACCAGATATATTAACCATAGCCGGACTACAAGAAGCTCAAAATGATGCTGAAGCGAAACTAGAAAATAACGGACGCGTCTTTATCCGCTACTCAGGCACACAGAACTTATGTCGTGTTATGGTCGAAGGTCCCGCAGAAGAACTCACAAAAGAACTTGCGAGCAGACTAGTAAATATAATACAAAAGGAAATCGGTATATAACCCTAGATTCTGCAGTTGACATAGATGCCGAATCTAGGATAACAGATGCCGACTGAAAAAGTCTTCTAAAGTGCAGTAACAAACTTAAACAAAACCTTATCACATTCAGCGTCGTTCATCATTCATCGTTCATTTATTCTCCTGCTCCAATTCATCCATCTCTATCATACATGCCTCCCATGTACGGTTCGCAAAATTTAGTTTATCCTGTATTTCGGTTAACCTCTTATTAACAGCCGCATGATCAACATTATGATTATCCGGACCTAACTTTTCTAACAATTCAGCCTGTTCAGCCTCAAGATCCGCAATAGCTTTCTCCGCCTTTTTCATAGGCCGCTCAATTTCACGCTTTTTCCGAGAAAACTCCTGAACCTTTTCTGCCCGCTCACGTTTCGACAATTTCTTTTCAGAAACTTTTTTTATAGTTGATCCTTGGGATGATACCGTGTCACTCTCTTTTTCATTCATTTTCTCCCGGTAATAATCATAATTCCCTGGGTACTGTGTCACACTAGGAGGTGTCATCGCAATCACCGTCGTGGCCGCATTCCGTACAAATTCAACATCATGACTAACCATACAAACAGTTCCCTCAAAATCATGCAAGGCCTGTTCAAGCGTTTCTCTTGCCGCAATGTCCAAATGCGTAGTAGGCTCATCTAACAGTAAAAAATTAGGAGGATTAACCAATAACCTTGCAAAAGCCAGCCTGATTTTCTCTCCACCGCTCAACACACTTACCTTTTTCTCTACCATTTCACCAGAAAAACCAAACCCACCAAGAATACCACGTATTTTCTGCTCCGACACATCAGCAGACTCCTGACGTATTGTCTGAAAAACAGATAATGTTTCATCCATAGTATCTGTCATTTCCTGTGACTGATAACCAGAGACAACCTTATGACCATGTGTCATTTTTCCTGTAGTAGGTTTTAGGCTACCCGCAAGAATCTTCAATAATGTCGTTTTTCCCATGCCGTTAAGACCAACCAACGCGACTTTATCGCCCCTATTAATGGAAAAATCAACATTCTTAAAAATCCATTTATCATTATCATAAGTAAAAGAAACATCTTCTAACCGTGCAACTTCATTGCCAGTACGTGTAGGTGTTCCCATTCTTATCTTACCAACACTCTTTGCACTATTAGGCACAATGATTTTCTCCATCTTATCAACTTTCTTGATAAGACTCTGAACAAGGGCAGCTTTAGTACTCTTAGCTCTAAACTTATTTATCACACGCTCGGCCTGTTGCCGTTTACGTTCCTGATTTTTATAAGCCGCCATACGCTCTTCAACCCTTGCCACACGTTCACGGCAATAGTAGTCATAATTACCACGATACTTTGCCACCTGTGCATTAGCAACTTCCAATGTGACATTTGTAAGAGAATTTAAAAGATACCTATCATGAGAAATCAAAACCAATGTTCCGTGAAAATCACGCATAAATCGCCGTAGCCATTCAACCGCAGGTAAATCAAGATAGTTAGAAGGCTCATCCATTAACAATATTTCAGGATTAGCAACCGTAGCCCGAACCAATTCAGCCCGCATCTGCCAGCCGCCACTAAACGCTTTTAGTTTTTTTCCGAAATCAGCACTAGCAAAGCCCAACGCACTTAATGATGCTTCCGCTTTATTTCTAACATCATATCCATGCAGATCCTCGAATTTTGTTTGTAATTCTCCTAGCTGCCTTAAAACACTATTTCGGTCAATATCCAACCCCGAATGAAGCTTTTCCTCCAGCTCCTCCAGTCTATGCTGTATCCGTACAACCTCAGGAAAGCCACTTTCACAATATTCAAGCAACCCCAAATGATCATCTGTGCCCGACAACTCTTGCCGCAAATAGCCAAGCCGACAATTCTTCGGCAACGAAATAGTTCCACCATCTGTTGACATCTCATCGGCAATCAGCCTAAAAATAGTACTCTTTCCCATTCCATTCGGTCCGACAATACCAACCCTATCTCCTGAAGATATCATAAAGCTGACATCATTAAGGATCTCCTGACTACCAAAATATTTACTAACCTTTATAAACTCAATCATACTGTTCCTATTAAAATCAACATAGAACATAGAATCTTTTCACTCAAACTTGGACGTTGAATGTTCGATATTCATTTTTTACAGATCAAATACTTAATGTTTAAAACTACGCTGTCCAGTATAGACCATAGTGGCACCAGCCTCATTACAAGCCTCAATACTCTCAAAATCACGCATAGAACCACCTGGCTGTATCACTGCCGTCACTCCTTCAACCAACCCTATTTCAACTCCATCTCGGAACGGGAAGAACGCATCAGAAATCATACTACTACCAATCAAGCCCCCTTTAAGTTTTTCAACCTCAGCATCAATCTCAGCTTTAGCATCCATATCAGTAAGCGTATTATATGGCATTTTATGAGCCATCCAACAAATCTTATCCGCCAACTTACGATACGCTTTATCCCGTGCAATTTCGGCAACCCCTACTCTGTCCTGCTCGCCTGTACCGATGCCAACGGTAACACCATCTTTAATATAAAGCACTGAGTTACTTGTTACACCGGCCTCTATCAGCCAGCCAAACAACATATCACTATACTCTTGCTCTGTTGGTTCGCGTGCAATTCTGTACTCTTCACCTTTATATGTTGACTCTGCAATAATTAAATCATTTTTACTGCGTGCCTTAGGCACAAACGACCATTGAGCAACCATACCACCATCAATTAAAGATTTAAAATCTACAAACCGTTCACCATCATATTCCTGCAACCGCGACATGTTACCAACCCGCATAACCCGCAAATTCTTCTTCTTCGCAAATAAATCAAGTACACCATCAGCAAACTCAGGTGCAACTACAACTTCAGCATAATTCTGAATAATCAGCTCGGCAGTATCAAGATCAACTTCCCGATTAAGAGCTATTGCTCCGCCAAAGGCCGCAAGTCTGTCTGCCATATTAGCCTTATCATAAGCCTCAGCCAGCGACTCAGCACGGGCAACACCACAAGGATTATTATGCTTCACAATAACCGCACATGGCATATCCTGCAAATACCGCAATATATTTAATGCATTATCAGTATCAGTAATATTTGTTTTCCCCGGATGCTTACCGGACTGCAACAACTCGACATTTGAAGCCAGATAACAACCGGGTTGAACACATGTGACATCCCCTAAAGTAAGATTCCCATTCACCAACTTATACAAAGCTGCTTCCTGCCCCGGGTTTTCGCCGTAACGAAGCCCCTTTTCAACTCCATCAATCTGCCAAGACGCTTTTTCATATACCAACGTCTGCTTAGAATCACCATCAATAAAACTAATCTCCATACGTGGTGAAAAATGATCATCCATGATAGTCTTATATGCTGCTTTTAAATCTTCTGCCATAATATTTTCCTCTTTCAATTATATTTTCCTGTAAGTAACTACCTATCTCCGAGAGGTAGCCCGTAGAGCGAAATACCGACAGGCTGTTACCTCTCGGAGATAGGTAACTACTCTATCCAACTAACTATTCTCCGCACTTTCAACTGTATTATATAATAACATTGTAATAGTCATCGGACCAACTCCTCCTGGAACTGGTGTAATCAGCGATGCCTTTTCCTTGACGGCATCAAAATCAACATCACCGACCAATCGATAACCACGTTTTCTTGTTGCATCTTCAACACGATTCACACCAACATCAATCACAACCACACCATCTTTAACCATATCTGCCGTAATAGTGTTTGGCCTACCGGCAGCGGCAATAATAATATCAGCTTGCTTGGTGAAATGAGCCATATCCTTGGTACGTGTATGACAAAGAGTAACCGTTGCATTAGCATTTTCTTTTTTTTGCGATAACATATTCGCAACCGGCTTACCGACAATATTACTACGCCCAACCACAACCACATGTGCACCATCAACTTCCACACCACTCCGTGCAAGTAACTGCACAACGCCATGCGGTGTACAAGGCAAAAATGACTTCTCACCCACAATCATCTTGCCCACATTCATTGGATGAAACCCATCTACATCCTTTGCCGGATCAATAGCAAGTAAAACCTCACTCTCGTCCAAAGATCCCGGCAACGGAAGCTGAACCAAAATACCATTAATCTTAGGATCATTATTCTTCTCCTCAACAACAGCCATCAATTCTTCCTGACTAATATCTGCCGGTAACCTATTATCATCAGAATAAATACCAATCTCTTCACAGGCCTTTTCCTTAGCAGAAACATACGACCTCGATGCCGGATCTTCACCAACCAAAATCACCGCCAAACCAGGAACAATTCCCTTCTCCTTCAATGTGGCAACCTTAGCCTTCAATTCTTCCCGCATATCTTTTGCAACCTGCTTACCATCAATTATACGTGCAGCCATAACACCCTCACTATTCACTATTCACTGTTCACTATTCACTATTCACTAAAATAGTCCCTGAATCTTTCCTGTTTCAACATCAACATCTATTCTTCTAAACGCAGGATTAGACCCTGTACCCGGCATCAACTTAACTTCTCCTGCCATCGGCACAATAAAACCGGCACCTTTATAGACCATAACATCAATAATCGGTAAAGTCCAACCCGTCGGGCGACCTTTCCAACTCGGTTCATGCGAAAGACTCAAATGAGTCTTAACCATACACATCCCTAGCTCACGTGCCACTGGATCAGCTTCGATCTCTTCAATCTTATTCAATACCGTATCAGTATAAGAAACGCCACTGGCACCATATACTTCACGGGCAATCAATTCTATTCTAGCACGTATAGGCATATCAAGCTCATAAAGAAAATGAAAATCATTTTCCTCTTCACAAGCGGCAACTACTGCCTCAGCCAGCTCTACCGCACCTTCTCCACCTTCAAGCCAATGCTTAGACAATGAACAAAAGGCACCATTCTCCTCTGCAATTCGACGAACCAATGCAATTTCCGCATCTATATCTGTATAAAAACTATTGATACATACAACTGGACGAACTCCGCTCTTTTTAACAGTTTCAATATGAGCAATAAGATTTTCACAACCTTTTTCTAACAACTCAAGATTCCCTTCTGAATAAACTGCATCCAACGGTTTCCCTGGTTTTACTTCCGGGCCACCACCATGCATTTTCAATGCACGAATGGTCGCAACAATCACCACAGCACTAGGCTTCATGCCAGAAAACCGACATTTCAAATTCCAAAACTTCTCAAACCCAATATCTGCCCCAAAACCACTTTCAGTAACTACGTAATCACTAAGACGTAAACCTAATTCATCCGCAATGATAGAACTCTGCCCAATGGCAATATTTGCAAAAGGCCCAGCATGCACAAGTACCGGCTGACCTTCAACGGTCTGCACTATGTTCGGATTAAGAGCCTTCACCAGCCACGCAGTCATAGCACCGTCAACTTCCAAATCAGCAGTTGTAACTTCTTGCCCTTGTTTATTATAGGCAACAACCATTTTAGCAATTCGCCCACGCAAATCCTTCAAGTCACAGGCAACAGCAAGAATCGCCATAATTTCACTAGAAACAGTAATCTGCGCCCCCGAGTCCATTTCAAAGCCATCCATCTTTCCACCCTTACCAATGGTAATATTACGAAGAGACTGTGCACAGAAATCTATTGCCCACTTGATTACAATACGTTCAGGGTCAATATCAAGACGCTTTAAACCAATCTTTTCCAGTCTTGCATCATCGTAATTATTCTCATGTTGCATTCGTGCAGTCAAAGCAACCATGGCAAGGTTATGAGCATTGGTAATTGCATCAATATCACCAGTAAGCCCCATCGAAAACTCAGATAGCGGAATACATTGAGCCAAACCACCACCGGCAGCCGACCCCTTAATATTAAATGTCGGTCCACCACTCGGTTGCCTGATAGTTCCCACAACTTTCTTGCCAATTTTACCAAGACCTTGCACCAGCCCCATTACAGTAGTAGTTTTACCCTCGCCCAGTGGCGTTGGAGTAATAGCAGTAACATCAACATATTTTCCTAACGGAGCATCTTTAAGCCGATCCATCACCATTTTAAAATCAATCTTAGCCAACTTGCGCCCCATCGGAATAACCTCTTCAGGAAGCAATCCTAAATCAGAGGTCAGTTTATCAATCGAAATCATATCAGCCTCAGCGGCTTCTGCAATTTCCCAATCTTTCATTACTGTAGGCTCAAGTTTCATTATCACTATTCCTTATGTATTTTATTACGATTTATACTGCTATATTATTAGTTGCAAATGAGAGAATACTACACACCACCACCATACCATGCAATATAGATTACTAATTTTTTTAAGTAATTTTATTGCCCAAGAAATATGATAGAGAAGTAAAGTAATAACAAAAGACGACATGTTCCAAAAACTTTAGATTAACTACTGTTTTTCTACGCCCACCTTATAAAAATATGTACCATTATTAGTGGCTGTCATATCCTGATACAAATTAAGTGGTGGTGTACCAACAATGCCAATTGCCTTAAACTTAAATTCCTCCATAAGACTTTCTGTGCGACGAAGTGAATATATGCGATCTGGTATCGATTTCCATTTTACGATCAGACTTCCATTTTCAACAACTGGTTCAACCACAAAAATAGAACTTGCATCATCAGGAATAGTTCCTGCCAAAAACTCGGCATAATTATTCATCCCATCACCATCATTATCGGCATTGGCGTCAACAGGATTATTCATATCAAGATTATATCTATCTTCCCAAGTATCCGGTATACCATCACCATCTCTATCTTCCGGCGGGTCATTAACATACACAATCGTCTCTCCCTGTATAAGCACATCATCCACCTTATAATTCTGCACCTCCCGAGTACCATTGCGATACACATAAACGCCGACACTATCTACCTCCAGCATATCATTAAAAAATATAACCGAATCAGAGCCGGGGCCCGTAGTCCAACCGGCATCAAAAGCAACCTGCACACTATACTCCTGCCACATGCCAACTTCCGGCGGCAACAATTGCATAGTCCAATCAGAACCACTACGTGCCGAATGTAATACCAGCATCAAATAACTAGGTTTTTCTTCTTCTACATAAAATCGTAACGAAATATTTGTAACCAATACATCAGATTGCAATGCCGTATACGCATTACATTTCTCCGGCAACGGAACACCACTTTGAATCGAATACTGCATATTCAAAGCCGAACCATTATTTGACAACTCAGCCTTCGTTGTACTTCGCTCCCACCCGCTCAAGCCAGAACTCGACCAATCATAATAAATAGTTACCGGCTCATTTGCTCGCACAACAACAGTTGCCGCCAATAAAATTATTAAAATATATTTATAAATTTTCATCTCTTCATCTCACATTCTTGCACAAAACCTGTAGCGTTGGCTCTATGAGCCAAAAAAGCTTAATCTACATCTCATATCTTCTTACGCACTCATCGGCTCACAGAGCCGACACTACATCGCCCTTCCGCCCTTCCGCCCTCCCGCCTACCTCGCTAAAGCCGCCCTTCCGCCTACCTCGCTAAAGCC
>CAMZLY010000035.1 GCA_947311825.1 uncultured bacterium | reverse complement strand
TCGCTAAAGTCGCCCTCCCGCCTACCTCGCTAAAGTCGCCCTCCCGCCTCCCTCGCTAAAGTCGCCCTCTCGCCTCCCTCGCTAAAGTCGCCGCAAAACAACCTTCCCGCTAGCACCATCAAGCCGAACAATATAATCATGCAAAAAACTCATCCCCAACAAACCATCATGCCCCGGTCTCTCCTTACCCGGCAAAATAACCGCCGACACATTCTCAGAATACGCACCACCAAGCCGAACCGACTTCAAAACAACCGCCCACCCCTTAACTCTCCTCCCATCAGCCACCGTAATATCCACCGCCGGCAATGAATCAATATGCAGCCCCAACCTTCCGGCAAAGGCTTCCGTTATAGAAACCAGCTCCGCCCCCGTATCCAGAACAAACGTACCAGAAACCTTATCATTCATAACCGCCGTCACCAAAGTAGAACGCCCACGCCGCTTCGTAGCAATAACCTCCTTAGAAAACTCCTTATTCAGCTCCGCAACCTTTGCCGATAACCCCTCATAAAGAAACCGCACCCCATCATCCGCATCAGCCGGCAACAACCGTTTTCGCTTCTGCAACATCTCCTCAAAACCATCCAACTCCGACAAATAAGAAGATATTGCCGTCGCCGCACTCAATCTATCACTATTCTTTTGCAACTGAGCAATTTTAACACTAATTGCCGCCGACAAAGAATTAACCTGCCGCACCAACGCATTATAGCCCAGCATATCAGTCTCCTTATCAACACCCCGCAACTTACCACTCGCCGCCGCATATTTCGACTTAAGAACATCAAGTTCCTTTTGATAAGCCACCTCCTTAAATTTCGCACTTTTCGCCGCCCCCGATGCACGCATCGCAACCCCACGCTGCAAAAGAAGTTTTTTATAAGCCACCACCAAATCCTCATACCCCGCCGGAACAAACTTCTTATTAAGAAAATGCTTCTTCTGCCAGCCTCGCTTAATCTCCTCCCGCTCAGCATTATCCGAATAATTAATAGAATCAATATACTTCCTATCAAGCTTCATCGAGCCAGTCCCCAAATCCAACACCACAGAATCAGAACTCTCCTTAATAATAAGCCCATCAAAAGAACCACCATTAACAAGACCAACCCTATCCGCATAACAAACCCCAACAATAAACAGCCCGCATATATATATACTTAGTCTCATACACTTAGTCCAAACACTTTTCCAGTATATCCCAAATAAACCACAGAACTACAAACCACCGCACCGTCATAGCCGGATGCTCTACCTTGAGAAAACAGTACAGCAGGGGCTACGACCCTGCGATAAAAATACCGGACATCAATATTCGATCTTGAACCTTCACTTTTTTTCACTCTTTTCACAAAACCCTTAACAGTTCCTCTAATTAAAATTTTTCCCTTGCTCGTAGTGCCGCCGTCAGGCGGTATCGTCAATGCATTCGATGTTCAATGTTGAATCCGTCCTTCGCACAAGGCTACGGAGGACAAGTTGTTCGATGTTGGATATTCATTTTTTCTTATTTTCATAATCCTTCACTCTTTTCACAAAACTATTAACAGTTCCTTATTTCGCTTTTAATCCTAAACTCTGAAGGTACTTGCAAAACTACTTGTGCATAGCAAGGGCATCGCTGAACTAAAATTTATTTAATTCTATCCAACGGACTAACAAGATTATCAATATCAGTATTCAACACATGCAAATATATTTCCGTAGTTTTAATATCAGCATGCCCCAACAACTTCTGCAACATCCTTATATTAACACCATTCTCCAACATATTCGTTGCAAAAGAATGACGAAACGTATGACTAGTAATATTCTTCAACAACCCGGCACGCTTAACCGCCACCTTAATAGCCTTCTGAAATCTAGACTCCATAACATGATGACGCATTCTTTTTCCCGACCGAGGATCAATAGACAAACTCTTAGCACAAAATAAATACTGCCATCCAAGCTCCAGCCCTGCCTTCGTATATTTACGAGCCAAAGCATCTGGCAACCATACATCACACACACCCTCAGCCATATCCTTATTATGCAAAACACGCACAACCTCAATTTGATTTTTTAATGGATCATACAAACTTTTAGGCAAAACAGTAGTCCTATCCTTATTCCCCTTACCGCCACGAACAAAAATACGTCCCTGCCCAAAATCAATATCCTTAACACGCAACCTAATACATTCCATCAATCGCAACCCGCTACCATACATAACACTAGCAATTAACTTATTAAGCCCCGACATCTCATTAAGAACCAAAGTAACCTCATTATCCGTCATCACCGTTGGTGGACGTGGACTCCTCTTACTCCTAATAGGTGCAATTTTCCCATCAAGCGGCAAATCCAGCACATCACGATACAAAAAAGCAATAGCATTCAACGCCTGACGTTGAGTTGAAGCAGAAACATGCCCCTTTGTAGCCAAAAAAGACAAATATTTCTCAACATCCGCTGACGAAAGATCCCTAGGATGCGTTTTTCCTCCAAAAAACTTAATATAACGCAAAATCCAAGTTAAATACGTTTTTTCAGTCGTATATGCATAATGATAATAACGCAAACACTCCTTAACCTGCTCCATCAACTTATTATTCCTATTAGGAACAAACTTTTTTCCCCGATCACGAAAATTTTGCTTGCTTTCCATGTTTACTCCTTTATTATGCCCATAGATGTAAAAAGAAGATCATATTACAAACATAGAAAATATAAGTCAATATTTTCCATGTTATATATTTTAATAACAATATATATAGAAAATTTTCCAGCTATATGCTGTAATATGATAGAAAATTTTTCTATGTATAATACTGTTGGGCTATAAAATAATGAATTCGGAAAACGAAATTATTTTCCTGCGGACATATAAAGATTTTATCTTTTACTTCAATATGCTTGAACGTAACATTGGCTATTGCCTAAGTTGCTGCCTAAAATCATATGGCAACAAAAACTCTGATAAATGGTTGGTGACCAGTTTTGATTCGAAAGTAAAAAGAATACTAAAACTCGCTAAAAGAATGGGCGTTGATGAAAAATTTTGCACATGGAATTCCGATATCGAAGAATGTAGACATTTAAGAAACATTATTGTGCACGGCAATTGGGAGTGGCACGAATTTTCAGATAAACCAATTCGGTTTCATGCCCCAGAAATAGAAAACGGAAAAGGTGAATTTACAAACGATGAATTTAAATCAAAATTAAACTTTTTAAAAATAGCATCAGAGACATTTGCTAAAATAAGAACTCAACTAGAAACCGCCTGTCAAAAGGCCCAACCAAAGCATGCACGCTAAAAAATGCTGGTGCATTTTTAGCGTGATGCAATACGTTCTCTAAAATGAAAAAAATAATCCCCAAAATAGACATTAATTTTGACTTTCGATCAGATACGCCACCAGAAAAAGATCCAGACACTTACAGCCCCACACTACGTACGTATCACAAATTTCTATGGAGCAAATCGCTTCCGACCGGAATTGTCTTGAATTTGGACAATATCACACGCAGAGCTTATTTACATTATTGTCATTCTGATTTGGGCGAATTCTTCTTATCAAGTGATACTATGAATTCGTCTTTCGGCAGAATTCGTCATATATCTAATATCCGTAATCAAATCCCAAAAGATAGCTTAGATCATTTAATTACCATAATGTATTCTATTGGTAATATGATTATTTTTCCTGGCACGCAAATAGAAGGAAAATGGACAATTAACCAAGCACGAGGATGCAACAGAAGTATCGGCGATCGTTTTGACCTTACGCTAGAATGTATTCGATTACACTATTTAGATCAACCCAGTCCCTTGGCAGATACCATAAATAGATATACATCTTTCTTTGCTCTTTTTTAAAATTTTAGAGGATATATAAACTTTTTTCTTTTACACGATCTGGTAAGTGATGATTACACTGCCATTAATTTTTTCCTGCCGTTTGCCGGATTCAGTCATCAATCCCCCTATCCAAACAACGTGAATGCATTTAAAACATATCTAGAGAAAGCTACTAATTTTATTCAAGCAAGAAATCAACGCATATTGAATACTGTATCAATACAACTACAAAATCAACCAATTGAGAAAAATAGAAATTTAACTAAGTGATACATTTTTCTCGTGGTTTGTTATACGTGCTGGTGAATCCACCTGTTCGATTCTTAAAATAAATATATAAATGTTCGGCTTTGACAGGATTAAATTAGTTTAGTACATTTACATCATGAAAAGCGTGTATATAGAATCATCAATCCCTAGTTACCTGACAGGCAGACCGAGTCGAGATGTTAGAGTTGCCGCATGGCAACAAATCACAAATCAATGGTGGGATCAAGAAAAAGACAGTTATGAACTGTATATATCTGAACTTGTTATAAGTGAAATTTCATCAGGAAACGAAGATGCGGCACAACGTCGTCTGAACTCCCTGAAAAACATAACAGAACTTGTTGTTGATTCGGAAATGGCATCATTGGCAAATAAACTTATTATGGCAGACGGATTCCCAAAAGTAGCGGAAGTTGATGCGTTGCATGTTGCAATTGCGGCAGTGCAATCTATTGACCTTTTCCTGACTTGGAATTGTCGCCATATAAATAATGCTGAAACAAAGCCTATAATGAGATCAGTTTGTCTGAAAGCAGGATATATTTGTCCTGAAATTTGTACACCACAAGAACTTTTGAAGGAGGATATCCATGATATACCATGATGAAATAATTGAAGAAGTTTGGAAGAATCGTGAAGCATACGCTACACAACATCACCATAATCTACATGAAATTGTTGCTGATTTACAAAAAAGGCAACAAACACCATTTTCAAAGGTGATAGATAGACGAAATCGAACAAAAAAATGCACGTTACAAAATGCTGGCGCATTTTGAACGTGATTTTAACGGTTCGGTCATAAGGAACAATAGTGATCATACCGACGATAGCAACTGTGAACGGTGAAGCAGGCCTTGCGGTTGCTTTCTTTATCCCGGCGTTTGCCGCAATCGTTGTATTGGCGATCGGCATCGTTATTGCAGGACTTCGTCTGTTAGGTGTCCGCGCGATGCGTTGGTGCAAAGAACGTTGGTCGCCGTTGCCACGTCGAAAAAAACTCTGGCTTGTCGTTGGAACCGTTGGTTTGTGTCTATGCTTGAAAGAAAAGGTCCTCTGGTTTCTGGCAGTACTGCCCATTTACCTATGCATACCTTTCTTTGTTATAGCACTGGTAATCAGAATGGTCAGAGTATATCGAAAGACAAAGGCCAACAAATGAATGCAGACTATTGTCGCATTCGCGCCAAAGTCTGATTCAGGACGTTAAAAATGAAAAAAATATGGATCAATAGAATATTTAAGGTTACAATTTTCATATTGGGTTTATATGTAATGTATACCGCACTACAGGTATTAATTCATGGTAATTGGTCTACATTACTAAAGGCACTTAACGGTATAAGTAGAGTTATTAGCTACTGCGTTCCGTATTTATTGAAGCTCATAATAAAGTCTATAGTTTTTTTGTGGCCACCTATCCTCTCGTATATTATAATCGGAATAATAACTACATCACGATGGTGGCGATTCTACCTCTGTCTCTGTATGCTAGCCGTTTCAATACTCATTCTGAATCATTTTGTATTTGCAAAAATGGATTTTTCAATCGAAACACTAAAAGAGATTCCAACTATATTTATGTACATAATACAAATATACATCCTTTTGTTATGGACATTTCCTCGAGAAATCTGGAATTTCATCGGTGGTATACTGTTTGCAATATACAGTTTGATGATTACTATTATGCCTGATCTACCAACATATTTTGATGATCTAGGCATGATCTTTGCCGTATTCGCTTTTATATTTTTGTATATTAATACGATTGCCAGTATTACTCAACGATTTATCGATCGACGGGTGATTTTGCAATCACGAGAAATAATTAACAAAGCTTTTAATGGATTAACCAAAAAACTAAAATCATAGTAAAATCACCTTACAAATAAAAATCTTTGTGTTCTCTGTGTTCTTTGTGGTAGATTGTAAAAAGGGAAATTGAGTTTTAACAAATCGGTGCACGTTACAAAATGCTGGCTCATTTTGAACGTGACCGTAAACGTTGGAATAAAGCCATAAATAGCCCAGTGAAAACATAACCCAAAAGGATAAAACTATGCCCGAGTTATTTGAAGAGTCAATAGCGGCCATTAAACACTTTTATAAAATAAAGGGCTATCAGCTTGGCTGGCGTTTCTTAAATGGATCAAAAAAAATATTACACAATAATCCGACCATCGCGTTGATTACATTAAATCCAGGTGGAAATAACATCCCCAAAGATCACCCTTGGGAGAGTTGTGAAAATGGCTCTTCCTATCTATGCGAGAGTTGGGGTAATTCTGCTCCAGGACAAGGAAACTTGCAAAAGCAAATTCAATTAATGTTTGATAAAATTCTTGAAACGTCTGGCTTGACAACAACAAGAAATGAACTCATAGAGCAATCATTGACTGGATATTTCATACCATTCCGTTCGCCGCGGTTGGCAGATCTTGATCATAAAAAAGAGGCATTGCAATTTGCAAAAAAATTATGGAGCAAAATACTGACGCAGGTTAAGCCCCAATTATTCATTTGCATAGATAAAGATACGCATAAAATGCTACGCTCCATAATACCTTCAACTTATGGATTACCATTAAAAAATACAAAAAAAGTAAGAACAGGGTGGGGAGATTATACGGCCGACCTCGATACATTTGGTGATAAATCACAACTCAAAATGGTAAGATTACCACATCTATCGACATTTAAACTTTTTACAAGTTCAAAGTGTACTCAGCAACTAAATATAATTTTCAATGAAGCTTGTGCTTCTATTAACGGGGAGGATCCCAAAATAGGCAATGATAACATTTTTGATGATGACAATGCGTTAGATTATATTATGTCGGAGGAAGTTGATAAGTTGATAAAGAAAAAACACTTTTATCACAATCGAAAAACAGATAACATCTCACCAGTAAGATAAAACGGAGATTCAGAACAAAGCCTTGGAGAAGTATTTGGCACTACGCGCCAAAACTCTCAAGGCAACCGTTCGTTTCAGAAAATAACATCTTGACGTTATAACGTTGTGATGCTAGTGTCTTGTTTGAAATGGAGATTTTTTATGAGCACACTAACAAAACGAGCAACAATATACCTTGATCCAATTCTGCACAAGGCACTTCGCCTACAGTCGGCAGAAACATCACGATCTGTATCAGAGCTAATTAACAACGCTGTTCGTGATGAACTGGCAGAAGATGCTAGCGACCTTTTAACGTTTGACGCACGGCAACACGAACCTACCATCGAGTTTGAGACCTTTGTGAAAGGACTAAAACGCGATGGAACAATATAAGATCATCGTCAGAAAATCTGTTTCTAAGGATATCAAACACATTCCAAAAAAGGATATCAAACGGATTCTATCTTCCATAAAAACACTCGCAAGCAACCCGCGTCCGCCACAAGCAAAGAAACTCTCAGGTCAAGAACGATATCGCCTGCGACAAGGAAACTACCGTATTCTTTATTCTATAGAAGATGACAGACTTATTGTCTGCGTAGTCAAGGTGGGCAACCGAAAAGATGTATACCGATAACAGCGATCGGGATAGCCCCTCCCCCTCGCAGGGAAGAGCCTCCCACCCCACCGAACGTACGGATCGCGTATTCGGCGGGTCGGCTGCATCTGAGTGATATCAGCACAAAACAATGAGCCCGTACTGCTTGGTAAACAACTTTTGAGGCATGGCAAAATTCAGCTGATAATTACCGCTTATTCGCCATATACCTCGACGTGAATTACCGAGTTTAAAGGCTTCATCCAGATTAAGCCCCAACTTTGTCAGGTTGTTTATTTTCGTCCTTGGCTTACGCCATTGCTTTAACAGGTAAGCTTTCAGCCGCCGGATAATCCAACGGTTTAATTCTCGTTTGAGATGTTTGCTTATACCCCTACCGTAGCAGGGTAACCAACCTCGCACAAATTGATTTAGCTCCCATATAATAACGTGAATACTTACTCGCCTAGTTCGACGGGTAATTTCCCTAACTCGCTCTTTGAAACGGGCGATTGTCTTCGGATGTGTAACAGAGCGTGTAACTCCATACATCCTTGTGACTTTATATCCTAGGAACTTTATTTCCCAGGGACGTGCAACTTTGCTCTTTTCCGCATTTACCTTCAGCTTTAGCTTATCAGTTATATAATGCGTTATAGATTTAAGTACACGCACACCCGCCCTTTGACTGCGTACAAGAATAACTATATCGAACGCATATCGAACGAAGTGGTGTCCACGACGCTCAAGTTCTTTGTCAAGTTCATCAAGAACGATGTTCGAGAGGAGGGGAGAAAGTGGACCACCCTGCGGTGTTCCCTCATCTGTTGGCTCAATAAGATTATCAAGCTGCACCCCGCTTTTCAGGAATGCACGCATCAGTTTTAATACCCGATTGTCTTTAATACGTTGCTCAAGCCTGCTCATTAGCCAGTGATGATTAACACGATCAAAGAATTTGGATAGGTCAAGACTGACTGCGTGAATGTATCCTTCTTCCACGTATTGTCGGAACTTTTCAACTGCTTGTGCCTGTGATCTTCCCGGTCGATACCCAAATGATGAGTCCGAAAAGGTATGATCATAAATGGCAACCAGAACCTGCACAATAGCCTGTTGTATTAGGCGATCCATTACTGACGGAATACCAAGTTGCCGCATCCTTCCGTCCGGTTTTGGAATTTCCTTTTTCCGGACGGGTAAGGGCTTGTAGGTGCCATCACAAACCGCTTGTTTACTTTCTGACCATGTACGTTTAACAAACCCTCTAAGCTGACTGCACTTCATACCATCAACTCCGGGGGCTCCATTGTTGCTTTCCACCCTTTTTAAGGCTTTAAGCATATTTTGTCGCTCATAGATTGAATCCATAAGCCTTACTTTACCACTCGAATCTTCCATAAGAGCTTTCGCTATGTACGCATTCCGGGCATTATCACTGTGTACTTCCACAATGTCCATTTCCAGAGGCATCTGCTTTACATTCATAACCATTTCCTTATTTTGTATTCGTGCTCTTTGCGACTCAGTCGAGCCGCCTACCGTTTGGGCCTTTGACGGATATCACACAATGTGATTTCTTTCTAACTGACTTTTCGTCTACTATGCCCTCTGCTGACTGCCTTGCGGCGATAGACGATATTACTACCGCCCCTCTGCAAGATGTCGTATTATTTGTGTCTTCTGACTCTCGTCTAAACTCGTGCTACGGTCACTACAACCGAAACACGCCAAGGATGTTGTTCCGCCGGGTTCCTTTATTTCCGGCATTTGTTCCTGCAGAGCCGTAGGCTCTCCCGGGGTACTCCCATGTTGCTTTCTATGCGTAACTGTCAGGTCTACGAAAAGAAACATCTCGATAACTGGAGGGCTTATTCTTGTTTTTCTTTCTCGCCCCTGTTCTTTCGCCTATACCTGCCGACGGGGGTCAGTTCTATCCCGTCTACTCTGTACGATCAGCCCGCATATTTGCTTCCGGCTTCCTTCAACCCGCTCTTACGAGACGAATCTCTGCCTTCTGCTACACTTCGGCGTTATCTACCTGTGACTGGACTAACTCCTTGATTTGCACCAAATTTCTGTTACCATGTTGCCTTATTCATTGACAACATATAGAAATTTGGTACGCTCGCAGAGCGCACCAGCTAGCAACTGGGCTCGCCCGGCACACAACCAAAAATCGACCATAACGAAAAAGCTCGATTTTTGTGAATTTAAGCATTAAATCAGAATCAACAATAAAGAAGAAACAATGTGGATTCGTGAACCAGCTTTTTCGCCTGGTCATTTCAACGTTTGTTTTTTATTGATATTTGACATTAAATATGCGACATTTGTTTCCATAATAAGTTAAGGAGACCAGTAATGCCTGAAATAAGTAGATTTCTTGGAATAATTGTATTCATGTTATATGACGATCACTGTCCACCACATTTTCATGCAGAATATGGCGAATATAAGATATCTGTTGAGATTCAATCAGGTATAATTCAAGGACGCTTTCCGAAAAGAGCTTTACGGGCGGTTATGGAATGGTATGAAATAAACCAGAATCGTCTTTTAGAAGATTGGAAACTTGCCGAAAAACATGAATCATTAAAGAAAATACCGCCATTGGAGTAGACATGTTAGAAATAAAAAAAGCAAAATATATTTCAGGCTTTACTCTGTGGTTATCTTTTGATGATGGAACAGAAGGTAATGTTGATCTAGCAGAATCTCTATGGGGTCCTGTCTTTGAACCACTAAAAGACATTGATAAATTCCAGCAAGTATCACTATCAGAATCATTGCATACAATCACTTGGCCCAATGATGCCGACTTTGCGCCTGAATTCTTGAAAGACAAACTAATCGAACAAAGCAGTGCACCAATACCGAATAAGGCTCAAAAATGAGCCTTGTTTGTATGGTGACTTTAAACGTTATGCAAAAAAAGAAACCATTGCCTTACCAGATATAACAAGTTATCGTTTTTAATAATGTGGCATATATTAGAACATAAAAGCATCATCAAGAAAAGAAAATCAATTCCTGTGTCATCGCTAAGAATATCAGTTTACTTGAAAACAATAAAATAGATATTGGGAAAAAACGTGCAGAACAACTTGCAAAGGCTTTTGGTATTCATCCTGCAATTATAATGTTTCCTGACATACACCGTTCATTTAACAATAAACATACAGATCTAAATACTCTACCTGATGGTTAACGTCATACCTGACGGAGGAACCCACTCGACTGTTAAATCATCAAATGATGATGAACCACCTAAATAATTAGTTCCAATATATGCATGAACAACTATAAATCGTATTGTATCTATATTATTTGTAATCTCTATATGCATACTATTTAGAAGCCATAAATCGTTTGTCGGGGTATTCATATTTATACCTTGACCGTTCATATTATTCTCAATACTTTCAACTACATTATTACTAATTAATAAATCCACTTTTAGAAATGCAGAATTACCCTCCTGCAGGTAATCGGCTTCTCGACCATTCCTAAGATACCCTGAGAAATTCCAGATATGGTTTTTCCGAGTTGAAAATGATTGATATACTCCACTAAAATTGTTTCCCCCTGAGAAATTTTGAAAGAGAGAAAGATAATTTGTTCCGCTATGAGCAAGAAGGTTGTTGCTTTTTACCGAGGAATTTGCTGTACCAAATGCCGTCCACCCTACTGCTCCATTTGTTTTTATAAGTCCCGCACTATCTTCAAATGATGAATTTATCAACCTATTACCTGCCACTATATTTCCACAAGATAATACAAAAGTAGTTATAGCTACACCTATTACAAGCCTATTCTTTCTCATTACACTTCCTCCATATCGACAACTTAAAAAACTTACTTCATTAAACTAACAAAGTAAATATAATACAAAACAGTACAACTTGTCAATAAAAACAGACAAATCTTGAACTTTTTTTACATTAACGCACTTTCACCAAAAAGAGGAGTTAACGATAACTCCTGCAACAAAGGTATAACAGCACCCTTTGCAAGTGTTTCGGTCTCTAAAAGCACAAACTCAACTAAAGGAGACGCAGCAACCAGAGTCTTCGCATGCTTACCAACAACCCCCATCAGACTCTTTTCGTACACTACGTTTCTGAGTGACGCCGACACCAAACCTTCCAATTCAGGAACATCTGTCCCTATAACTATTTTTCCAGGGTTAATAAAGTCAGAACCTCGTGCTATAACCGTGCCTAACGATCGCGAAAAATCGTCCCATACATGGCAATACAAATCTGGATTTATCACACTCTCCCTCACCAAATCATAAATATGCAAAAACTTATTACTCTTACTAGCAATAAGTACAGGATGCTTAATATCAACACATACCTCACCAGCTAAATGCCCGTCACCAAGATAAGCACGACCATCCATAACTATTCCGCACCCCAGTGTTGTCACACTATTATGCGTAGCATTCTTTAGCCGAACCATAAAAAACAATAAAGCCCGTGCTGTTGCATCTTTGTTTAACTCGTAATCGGACGCCAAAGCTCCAGCTATCGCATTATTAACCACACGAACCCTCACCCCTACCCTGACCTCAACCAACTCTTTAAGCCTTACATCATGCCATTTCAATGACCGAGAAAACAAAACAACATCCTCACTCTGGCTAATTATTCCAGGAACAGCAATTCCAACACCAACTAATTGTTCCTTTTTTATACCCGATTTAGATAATACTCTATCAACTACTGCTTCAATAGCATTAACCACACCATCAATGCCTGTACCTTGAAGCGTACTATGCACTTTTTGTAATATTATACCAATAAAATTTACGAGTATTACATTTATTCCAGTATCCGAAACCTCAATTCCCACAGCATAACCACCATCAGGATTCAACTCCAGTAGTACAGCCTGCCTACCGCCTGTAGACTTCCCTAACCCCACCTCTCTTACAATCCGCTTTTCAATTAGCTCTTGAACAATAGCAGATACAGATGTTGCTCGAATCCCTGTAGCCTTTGCTAAACCAGCCCGTGATATTGATCCGTTTTTCCTAACAAGACTCAATATAAGAGCAACATTTATTCTTCTATTTAACTGTGGTCTCCCACTTACACTTGAAATAATATTCTTTTTCATACTTTATAAGGTTGACTCTTTAAGTTATTATGCTATTATATTCTTTATTACTTGTAATAGCTATACATATAAAAACTGCTGTTAATTTGGAAATATATAAAGGAGTTATACTTACAATGACTGACACAATCAAGAAAAGAAAAGAAAATACTACGCTATTTAATCAAATATCAAAGTTAAGAAACTTATTATATACAAGTTTAATAATTGTTTTATTTTCAGGAACAAGCTGCCTTAAAGTTTCTAACAATAAAATAAATAGCACACCACATAAACTAAAAGAAAATAACAATACAATAGAATTCTCCGGATATACTTGGCATGTAAAAAATAGCAATGGACTAATCGGTCCGGGACCGAACTACTTTTCTAACAATAAGAAAAATGCCTGGGTTGATACCAACGGATATCTTCATTTAACTATTATAAAAAGTAACAAAACATGGCAATGTGCCGAGGTTATATGCAAAAAGCCTGTTGGCTACGGAACTTACACCTTCATAATTGCCGCCCCAAAAAAGAAACTAGATCCAAATGTTGTTTTTGGCCTTTTCACTTGGGACAGCGCCACATACAAAAAGGAAGCCAACAGTGAAATTGATATTGAATTCTCTCAATGGACAGACCCTACCGCCCCAAATTTACACTACTCAGTACAACCCACCTGTGGCACAGATGATAAATCGGGGATTTACAAGGAACGAACAAAGGCTATATCTACAAAATACAAAAACTCATCCTCCATACATGAATTTACTTGGACACCAAATAAAGTTTCTTTCTCTTCTGTATGGGAAAATAAGGAACATAACCATTCTAATTATATAGCCAAATGGCATTTTAATAAAAGCAATCTACTACGCCGATCTTCATGCGGTGCACAATTGTCTGAGCCAATAGGAATTCCCTCTCCGGGCACAAATACAGAAGTTCGGATAAACCTTTGGTTAGTTGACGGCAACCACGACAAAAAACCGGACCCACCATGCGATGAACAAGAAGTTATAATTAAAAACTTTATATACAAACCATTAAAATAAGAAAGGTACATCAAAATGTATAACTCCATAAAAAAAACTATATATCTACTATTTATTATGATTGCTATGCCACACCTTTCAATAAGTGCAACTCTTCAAAACAACTCTTTTGAAAGTGGTGTTGGCAAAATTAAATTAGGAGGGGCATCAGGATGGACACCCTTTGGCACCGCAAACTCAACGGTAATAAGCAACAGTGCTATTGCACATAGCGGTACCAACCACCTCTCTCTTTTTCAAAATTTTTCCGGCGGAAATAATTATAGCGGCCTATACCAAAAGTTTTCAGCCACCCAAGGAGACAAACTTTTATTTAGCACATTCTTACGTAACGGCAGAGAAGCAGACTATTTACAAGAAGGAAATTCAGCATGGCTTCAAGTTGAATTCTGGAACAATGGATCCCATGTAAGCACAATCCAAAACAATATCAATGGACAAGGCATTGACTCAAATACACCACAAGATGACCAATGGTTACTAAATAGTATGAGCATTACAGTTCCTGAAAACATTGACACTATACGCTTTATAGCTATTCACGCATACATAGGAACAAACTACAATGGAGGCTCATCATCTTTTGATGACTTAACCGTTAAGCTAGTAGAAAAAGGAACATTATTTTCCTTTAAATAAAAAGAAGAAATTCTACTCAAACACACAAACTCCAAACCTATATTTCTTGCAGCAACAATCAAAAACGGCAGTTCTTCTATACATACAGGATTATCATCGTGCATAAGAATAACATCTCCTCCCTTTACACCGTTCTTTTTACGATTACCCCGATGCCGTCTATCGCAGTGCGAATACGCTGAAAGACATCTATAAGGCAAAGAAGGACGCCAAGTCATACCTGTCACTTTGTGCCCGGATTGGCATATGTCGTGGCATGTTCTGAGAATGTAGCCCTCCATGCGTTGCTCGTCAAATCTGAAGGGGCTTTTGGTTTCTTGCCTGTTGGTCTGTCCGACCAATAGTTTTCCAGCCTGTCGGCAAGGAAATAGGCTCACACCCAGGGAAAACCTTTGAAGTTATGAAGAAAGCCGCAGTAGTTCCATCTTATTTCATGATAGAACCGGTTAACGTCCTGATCGGTTTTACATGCCTTGAAATACAAATTTCTCGGGATCTCTCGGCAAACTTGAAACTCGCTCTGAATGATCTCCACGTCTAGGCCTGGTGCGTTCGGGATGTCGAAGCCCTGCCCAACCTGCCCGCAGTGCTACAGCGTTGCAGGCGGGTTGATTGTGAACGGCTAAGCTCTTGGGGATATATTCCAGTAATTGATCAACCCAAACAACAAATTGAACAGCCTTTTGATATACATCTAACTTTTCATGATCAAATCTTGTTTTTATACGAGAAAAATTAAGCCTATTAGATTAACAATGCAAGACTTTAGTTTTTTGATTAGGATTAGGATTACGAAAATTTTATAAAGTTCTACTAAACTGAAATGCGCACAATTCATCCATTTTTACGATACGCTCTTCGCTGCGTGAAATCTCGGCAACTTGTCCAATAGTTGTTGATGACATTCCGTCAAGCTAGGTTAGTGTCGGATTTTGTTTGTGTGCTTCTTCAATGGCGGCGATTTGTCGGTGTACCTGCTCAAGAGTAATTGTGCGTGGTGCGTCTTTAGTTAGTATGTTATATGCATCAGTGTAAAAGCCGCGGCAAAGCGTTTGGAACATATCTAGGCTTGGGTCTGTTTTCCATGACTCTTCTGTCCAATCTAGTTTTTCTGAACAATATTCTCTATTGCCAGCTGACCATTGGCTTTTTTGATGTCCTGGTGCGGTATCGGTGTTGAAGTATTTCCAGTTTAATTCGGTGAAATTGCCGGTTAATCCACCATGAGTTCCACTTATGTTGTATATATCCCCTTGTGGATATGCCATAAAGGAGCTTACTATGACTTCAATTGTAGGTTTATTTGCGCCCCATAATGTTACTGATGCAAAGTTTTCCGCATCTCCAAACGGATTGTCGGAGACAAGGCGAGCAAATATGTTTGGTGCTTCGTTGCCGAATATTACTATCGCCTGATCCATGGGATGAGGCCCAGTATTGAGCAGATTGCCGCCTGACATTTCTCGACTTGTTTGCCAGTCCCAGCGTCTTGCAAAATTGCTGAAGCTTATGCGTGCGTGAATGATACGTCCGATAATACCAGAGTCTATAATGGACATAATTTTCTGAAATGCCGGCTGAAAACGGGAGTTCTGGAATGGCAGTAATTTCTTACCGTTTTTTTTCGCAGTTAGAACCATTTGATCAAAATCGGCAACAGTACATGCTATTGGCTTTTCGGAGACGACATTGTGACCGGCATTAAGTGCGGCAATGGTTCCTTCTTTATGTAAGAAAGTGGGAAGTGCATTGACTACTAAATCGAGATTTAAGCTGTTGTCAGCTAGTAGTGCTTTATAATCGTTAAATGCTTTTGCTCCAAACTCTTTAACTGCTTCTTCTGTACGTTCCGGTATTTGGTCTGCGATGGCGACAATTTCGTATCGCTCTTGATCTTCTCGTAACCATTTTACATGTATATCATATCCGCTACGACCTTGTCCTAATACTGCTGTTCTTAGTCTTTTCATTTCTTATCTCTTTCTATATTAGTTCTGATTTTCCACTTGTTAATGATTTTTCACCTGCTACTAAAATAGCAAGAATTTCTTGTGCGTCTGATAATGGTACGGGAATTTTTCCGGTACAGACAAAATCATGTAATGAACTCATTAGTGCATTGTAAGGGGAGCCTACGCCGGAATCGAAGTATGCAATGTTTTCTTCTGACTGAATTCTGCCACCATATTTATATAGTCCACGCAGGCATTCAACAATACCACGACGACCATCTTTGTAATTTACAATTAGGACAATTCCTCTAGCATCTTCTGTTGCTTTTACTGATTCAGCACCTGAACCAAGTCCGGCGATAAGCATTTCGACCGCATGTACACCGTACCATATTAAATCACTACCGGCATCGGCTTTGCCTAATCCACCAAATGTATGTCCAACAAGTGGGGTTGTAACGATCTCATGTGCCTTGATAAGTTCTGGAATAAACCGTAAAGAGGATGCACTCCATACGGGAATATTTTTCTGCGTTGATAGTTCTTGGATTTTTATGCCCTCATCATTATTGGCGGCGAGGGGTTTGTCTATAAATATCGGTAGCCCGGCTTCTACCACAGCTTCAAAATATTTAAGATGAAGAGCGGGGTCATTTATTTCTAGAAAAATAGCATCAACATCGGTGATTGCTTCTGTAATTGATGATGCCATGGTTACTCCCAGGTTTTCAAGGTCTGATTGTCGTTGATCTTGTCCTTCTTCTGTTTGGAATGCTGAGGGGAATCTAAATGCTTTAGTTACTGACATGCCGTCGGTAATTTTTTCCGGGCCTTGAATTAGTTTTGTGAATGCTACAGTGTGACTTGTGTCTAATCCTATCATTGCTATTTTTTTGTCTGTCATTTTTTTATTTCCTTTTTTTATGTGTTACCTGCTCTATGCAGTGGTGGTTTAAGAATTTGAATTTGTTTTTTCTTTTTCTGTATTATATCTATTAGTCCTGAAATTGCTATGTCTAGCATTCCATTAAAATCTTGAATAAAACTTGTTACAGTTATTCCCCATATATTCTCCTCATAGTTATTGTCAAAATCAGAATAGAGTAAGTCTTTTC
>CAMZLY010000034.1 GCA_947311825.1 uncultured bacterium | reverse complement strand
TCTGATAAATCTATCTGCTGCTGTTGCCAATCGGTTCTACTATCCTCATACGAACCATAACGATTATACCACGTATTGCCATCTTTTGAGATTTCCACCTTAATCCAGTCATAAGTATTAAGCTCAAACTGATCCCAGAATTTCAACACCGGCCACGTCGCACCGGATAAATCAACGGCAGTCTCTGCAACACTATCGACATTAGGCAAATATTCCGCATACGGAGAATCAGCCAAGCAGTTTGAACCACCATACGGATTATTCGTCTGCACACCCCAGTTACCAGTGAAATTCCAGCCAATCAAAGAACCTTCAAAACCATCATTAAACGGCAACGGATTATTCAATGTGTGTGCGTGACTTTCCGTTCCATCGTCAGAGAATGATCCATAAACAGAAACCGCATAAACTCGATAATAATATTCCGTGTCTAATGCTAATCCAGCATCAATAACTGACGTAGTTAACTGATTACTTACCGTTGCCACCAAAGTATCATTAATTCCAACCCCAGATACTTCCGCCCTATAAATCGCATAATGTGAAAATAGTAGATTTGTATTCTCCTGCCAGGTCAGACGCATAGAATGCGATTGAACCTCATCAATCACTGGTGCCTGTGCTGCATCCAACGCTTCCGCCACAGAAATATCATCAATATGCCAGCCGTTAGTTACATTAGCCGCATCCGTGGTAATACGAAAACGCAAATAGACCGTTGTAGAATTTGTATATGCCGATAAATCATACCGCTTGCGAACCCAATTATCACTAGTTGCTCCCGTGAACTGCTCAATCAGCGACCAGTCATTACCATTAATCGAAACTTCTACATTACCGGAATCACCGCTGATAAAATCAAACTTATGCACAAAACCTAATACCGGATCAACCGCACCGGTCAAATCTATCGGCAACGCAGTCCGCAAAGATGCATTAACAGAATCTTCATAATTAGTATAAGGAGAATCAGACCACGAATGCGTCAGCGAAAAAGAATCATCATCAGACAATGCCCAGGGTGCATCAGCATTCCAAACCGAAGAGCCACTTTCGCCATCATCCATAAACGGAAAATCAAGACCGACCGCAGTTGTTGCCGTAGCTTCCGCAGTTGCACCATGTAATCCGTTGCCGGCAATTGCCATAACAATATATCCATAAGCCGTCTTCGGCGTAACCGCTACATCATTATAATTTGTCGCAGTATTAGAAAGCTCGGCAACCAATCGTGCATCATGCCAATCAACACTACCCGGCAGACCACGGTATATTTTGTAAGCAACAACATTACTTGAAACCGAAAGCGGCCACGATAATGAAACTTCATTTGGAGTAGAGCTTGTTGCCGTTAATGATGCCGGTGTAGCCGGAGCTTCATCCATCAGCACATCATCAATATACCAGCCGTCACGAATCACACTCCCATCTGTTACAAGACGAAACCGAATCTTAACATTAGCCTGCCCGAGATAAGCAGCAAGATCAATCTGCTCCCGTTGCCACTCATTCAAATCCCCCGTAACAGAAAGAAGCGGCGACGAATTCCAAGTTGCCCCACCATCAGTAGAAATCTCAACTTTACCAAAGTCATACCCCTGCTCAATAGAATACTTATGTTCAAACTTCAATACCGGACGAGTCGCCCCAGACAAATCAACCGATGCCGCCAACTCAATCGAATCATCAGTATTATTCGTATAAAGCGAAGAAAGAGAATCAGTCAAAGCATGTGCAGGTGACACAGCTTCTGCCGTGGTCAAGCCCCACGAACCACTACTAACCCAATTCCCCGTTCCAGACTCAAAATCATCCGAAAACGGATATGCCGCCTGCAAACTCCCGGCAACCAAACAGACAAAACCCACACACAAAAACAACCTAATCTTCAATCCAAAAGCACTCATATCAACCTCCTAATTTACAGACTACATTCACCAAAAGCATGAACCCGTATAATATGTACTCCTTATACTGTTTTAGGCACTAATTGTCAACATCAATACACTTATCCTGAGGGTTTTCAACAAGTTTTGCCAGTACCTCCACTGTTTGTAGTTCCGCCGTAAGGCGGTATCCTCTCAAAATTAGAATTGCCGGGAAGTTTTTATTGACTATTGCCAATATAATACCGCATTATCTTCCCCATGAAAAAATATAAATCACTTACTATACTAGTTGCAGTTGCTATTATTGCCATGTCGGCGATATATATCCATTCGGAAACTAACAAAATAACAACAATATCAACCTGCACTACAACAAAATCATCTTTAAAATCGTTACAAGGCAAGGATATTGTTAAAATCAAAGTTCCCGTTGCGAGCGGAAGTATTCCTGCGTGGATATTCATAACACCGGCAGCACAAGCAGAACTGAATAAAACCATTGCCAAGAATAAAAATACAACTTTTGAGATTATTATTACTAGCTACGGCTGAAGTGGCCCCACTCTCGGATTGGTCGAATCCGACAATCAAAACAAAGGCACTATCGCCGCATCTAATAATTTTTCTATTATAATTAATGACAATATATTAAGTATGCTTGCATATAATGGTAATATATCCATTGACCACATAAAAACAAAATGGATAGATGGTTATAAAATCAGCTTCATCAAATAGTTTTAGAGGGGATGAAACTGGTGTTTCGGCTAGTCTTCAAAACTAGTAACAGACGAATAAAATCGCCTGCTGTAGGTTCGATTCCTACCCCTTCTGCCATTTTCAAGAAAAGGATAGTATTATTATGACAATTCGTGGAATTATAGGTGCTATTATCGGTGCAATAATAGGTGGTATTATAGGTTATTTCGGTAAATGCTCAGGAAGCACATGAGGTATGACAGCCAATCCCTGGTCAGGGATTATCTTTGGTGCAATTATGGGATTTATGGTTGCCACATCTTCTCAAAATTAAAAAGTGCCCGCAGATCATACCGAAAACTTCGCAATCGGGCAGATAAATAGTTGTGCAAGTGCTTCATAGTATTATGAATAAACAATCAACATTACAAACTTTACCAGGTGTAGATACTCTTATTGTACATTTAGAAATAACACCCCTAATAGAATTATACGGCAGAAAAATTGTCACACAGATAGTCCGTACAATATTAGATCAAGAACGTACTAATATTATAAATGATAATGTTCCTAACTCATTAGAAATGCTTATTTCAGAAATCACTACCATGATTAAGCAGGTAACATTACCATCACTACAACCAGTTATAAATGCAACAGGCATAGTACTGCACACCAACCTAGGGCGTGCACCACTAGGAAATGACCTTATAAAAGAATTAGCCGCCTCATGCGGCTTCTACTCCAACTTGGAGTTCAATACCAAAACGGGAAAACGTGGAGAAAGAAATATTCATGTAGAAACACTTCTAAAAACACTAACTAATTCTGAAGCCGCCATGGTAGTCAACAACAATGCATCAAGCCTCATTCTTACACTTAACGCCCTTGCCAACAAAAAAGAAGTAATAGTATCCCGTGGTGAACTTATAGAAATTGGCGGATCTTTTAGACTCCCGGAAATAATGGAAGCATCAGGTGCTATTATGGTTGAAGTCGGCACAACCAACCGTACCCGTGCCAAAGATTACGAAAATGCGATAACTGATAACACTGCACTTATTCTTAAAGTCCATAAATCAAACTTCTTCACCACCGGATTCACGGAAGAAGCAACAACAAAAGAACTTGCAGAACTTGCACATAAACATAATCTACCCATGGCCTATGATCTAGGATCCGGATTATTGGATAAAATTAACGGATTAGAGCTTGGCGATGAACCAAGCGTTAAATCATCCCTAAAAGCAGGTGCCGATATTATAATGTTCAGCTGCGACAAAATATTATCCGGTCCACAAGCCGGAGCCATAATCGGAAGAAAAAGATTATTAGACATAATAGCAAAATCACCCCTTCGCCGCGCCCTGCGTGTTGGCAAATTAACACTGGCAGCACTCTCCTTCACTTTACGACAATGGATGTCACCAAACACAATAAAAAATATTCCATCAATAAAAATGATGCAACAGACTCAAGAAGAACTAAAACTATCAGCAGAAAATCTTCAGAAAGAATTAACAAAAAAAAATATTCCATGTAATATTATCAAAAGCTCAGGTCAATATGGCGGTGGCTCTATCCCCCATATGAAATTAAACAGCTTTGCAATACAGATAAATTTTAATGATGACACCAAAGCAAAACGAGTAGCCATGGCCGAAAAAATGTTTAAGCAACTATTAAAAGAACAACCACCAATTCTAGGCATTCTACGACAAGGAGAATTTCTACTAGATGTGCTAACCATACAAAAAGAAGATCATAAAACCATAACTAATTATATAGAAAAACACTTTTGCCCAAACACACCCCAAGAAACTGACAGCTAAACACCTACCTATAAAAACTGTAACTCCTCAAAAACACCATTTATGTAACGTCACCACTGGGCTTGCCCCAGAGGGACGATGATTGACTACTAACCAGATATCATTACCCCACCACCGCCATTTGTGCCGCAAAGCGGCGCAAATGGCGGCGGGTAACATTGAGAATCTTCTGTTAATTTTCAATCAATGCTCCACTGGGGCAAGCCAGTGGTGGCATAATTCTAAATCTATAACTTGAGGTGCTTGCAAAACTACTGTGCGAGGCAATTTTTTGTATTTTAGGCGAGAAGATTCTGCCTTTTGAGCAATTGGAGCATACCCGTAGGGTCTGTAGAATTGCGAAAACGCGGAATATGCCGCATAAAATCAAAAAGTGCCCGCAGATAGTTTTGCAAGTGCCTCAAGTTATTGAGAAATTACAAAAAAAGAAAACCGGGTGAGATGAGAACCATCGTCACCCGGTTATTTCAGTTTGGAGAGCCGTTTATCAGCTAGCAGGGAGGATGCGTCACTGCGGTTATTCTCCATTTCTATCCGTAACCCCAGGGGTGGTGTGTGTGTGAACTGGTGGTAGGGATCACGGATAAATCGTTTTGTACTCAAAGAACTGCATACATGATAGCAACAACAATGCCAACTTCAACTTTTATTTACATGAGGTGCTTGCAAAACTACTGTGCGAGGCAATTTTTCGTGTTTTAGGCGAGCAAATTCTGCCTTTTGAACAATTGGAGCATACCCGTAGGGTCTGTAAAATTGCGAAAAAGCAGAATATGCCGCATA
>CAMZLY010000033.1 GCA_947311825.1 uncultured bacterium | reverse complement strand
CTTAAATCCCCCCCCGCCGTCGAACGGCACAGCCGCAACAAATCCCCTTCATCCCCTCTATCCATGTTCAACCTCTTTTCAGTAGAGCGACAATCCCCTCCATCCATCTTCAACCTCTTTTCCGTAGAGCGACAATCCCCTCCATCCCTTTTATCCATGTTAATACTAGCTTTATCACTGTTAGTATCCAGTACATCAGCAAACATATACACCCCCAATATCGATGCCGGCCCAGTTCTCTATACAGGCACCGATATCGAATCAAACCAATACAAAACGGCCATTGGCCCGTTTTACGAATCCAGAAAAAGTACCAACGGTAACTCCGTTGTCGCCATACACCCTTTCTACCGCCGTAGCAAATCAGAGCTAGACGACCGCATCCTTATTGAATATCTATGGCCTATTGGCATGCATAAAACTTATCATGAACAATCCTACTGGCGTTTCCTACTTGCTTACGGCATGAACTTCGATATTAACGACCCCCAATCTCGATACCGCTACTCAATATTTCCTCTTATCTACGGAGGGCGTAGCGTTAATGACAAAAACTACTTCGCTTTTTTTCCTTTTGGCGGAACCATCTACGAAATACTCGGACAAGACAAAGTATCATTTATCTTATTTCCTCTTTTCTTTACCCATCAAGTTAAAGACGTAAAAACAAAAACGTATCTCTGGCCCATATTTTCCAAGACTACCGGCAAGAAAGTTCAGCGTGGCGGCGTATTTCCCTTTTATGGCTATTCAAAAAAAGATCAACTAAATCAATGGACAAAAAGATATGTACTATGGCCATTTTGGAACCATACAACCTATAAAGCTCCCGGTTTCGAAGGATATGCTTATATCTTATTCCCCATTTATGGTCGTGCAAAAGTTGGCGAGCATTCCAGATCATTAATGATAATACCACCATTCTTCCGCTTTTCAAAAGGGCAACATAGAAGACAAGAATACAAAGAAGGAATGTGCCCTTGGCCTTTTATTCGCTATGTATCTGGGCCTCAAGAGAAAAAATTATATATATGGCCTTTGTGGGGATACAGAAACAGAGAAATAGAAAAAAAATGGTTTGCCGCATGGCCTATTATATCCCGCAAAAAGCTCTACCGTCGCGAATATTACGCCAAGCGACTCTTAGTTCTGCCATTTTACCAAAACGAAGCAAAATACCGCTACGCAGAACAGGGAAAAACAAAGAACAGACAAGAATGGGGAGAAACAGATAAAGCAATAGCTAGAAGCCTTAAACTTTGGCCCATCATGAACTACCGTCGAGAAAACAACGCAAGCCACTTAGGAGTTCTATCATTATGGCCTTTCCGTTCAACTGGTAATGTAGAACGAAACTACGGCAGACTTTGGACAATTTATAGCCATGACAAGGTAAATGACACAAAAGAAGACACTATTCTCTGGGGACTATTCCGATGGAGACGAGACACCGACGGCAATAAAGATCTCAGACTATTCCCCCTATACTCAAGCAATAAACAAATATCAGAAGATAATGATTCTTGTAAATGGAATATTCTATACGGACTCTGCGGTTACAAAAGAGAAGGTTTGCAAAAACAAATCAAACTGCTATACTTCATCAAATTCAAATATGGTAAAAATATAAATTAAATAATGTAGTGTCGGCTCTGCGAGTTGCGTGCGTTACAGATTAAGCATTTTTGGCTCATAGAGCCAACGCTACAAGTTTTGTGCAAGAATGTGAGTTGTAGTGTCGGCTCTGTGAGCCGATGGGCTGTGCGAGAATGTACGTATAAATTAAATAAGGATAAAAATGCTAACACGTGAACCAGAACATTTTCCGCCATCAGTAAACACTGTTGGGCGTATGGGGAGAACAGTCCTATTCTCATTGCGCAGGACTGGACAAGCAGTAATCCTGTTGATTCTTGCTATTATCAATATACGCTACGCCCTTACCAAGCGAGCACAGCGAGAAATCGTCATCCAAATGTTTGCTTCCGGCATCAGAAGTCTCGGCGTAATAACAGTGGTTGCATTCTTTACCGGCATGATTCTTGCCCTACAAACCGGCATCGCTCTTCGTGAATTTAATCAAGAAGTCAATATCGGAACCGCCGTCATGGTATCTATGCTTAGAGAAATGGGCCCATTCATGACCGGCTTAATTCTAGCCGCCGCCGTTGGTTCATCCATTGCCGCACAAATCGGAACCATGACCATATCAGAAGAAATCGCAGCTCTAGAACTTATGGGGATCGACCCTGTACGATTTTTAGTAATGCCGCGATTAGTAGCCATGATGATTATGACTCCGTTACTAGCATTCTACACCAGCATCATAGGAATCCTCGGCGGCGGGATTGTCGGAATAACTCAGCTCGGCGTGCCGTGGGTAAAATATATGCAGAATGCCACCATGTATGCTGAAACAAAAGATCTCTATGTAGGACTTCTAAAAGCCTTCATCTTTGGTATCATCATCACTATCGTAGCATGTAAACAAGGATTTGATACCACGCAAGGTGCGGTCGGGGTTGGTCTGGGAACCAGACAATCTGTTATCACATCATTTCTACTAATTCTTATTTCGGGCTATTTTATAACGAGGTTATTCTATTGAACGCTGTTAGTTTCCAGAATGTATCCAAAACACTTGGCGGCAAAGTCATCCTTAATGATGTCAGTTTTGATATCAAAAAAGGTGATGTCTTTGTCATAGTCGGTCCGTCCGGTGCAGGCAAAAGCGTATCATTAAAACACATGGTAAGGCTTATGACCCCCGACAAAGGTAATGTCATGGTAGGTAATGATAACGTAAGCACAGCCGCAGGCAATGAACTAACCTTAATCCGTCGGAAATTCGGCTACCTGTTCCAAGGCGGAGCATTACTAGCATGGATGACTATTGCCGAAAATGTTGCATTACCACTAAGAGAACATACCGACTTAGACGACTGTACAATCATGGACAAAGTTCACGATACCCTTAAAATGGTAGGTCTGGAAAATGATACAGAAAAACTACCTGCAAATATATCCGGCGGTATGATTAAACGTGCAGGACTAGCCAGAGCAATCATAGAATCTCCAGAAATAATTCTTTACGACGAACCGACCTCCGGACTAGACCCAGTAACATCACGTCATATAGATAAGCTTATTGTTTCTTTACGAGCCGAAATGAACGGAACCAGCATTGTTGTAACCCACGATCTGCATAGTGCTCTTTCAATCGGCACAAGAATTGCCATGCTATATCATGGTGATATCGTAGAATTAGCAACACCTGAAGATTTCATCAACTCTACAGATCAAGAAGTAAAAGAATTTCTTGCTGCACAATATATAACGCGCCGAGGCGCTTGGGAAAGGAAATAACAATGAGAAAAGACTGCGTTGCCCGCGAGCTCACAATGGAAGCTATAGTTGGCGTTTTTATGGTAATGATCCTACTCGGATTAGCATACTTCACCATCATACTTTCAAGTAATAAAATATTTAAAAAAGAATACCCCATAACTATTTCATTTGAAAAAGTAATGGGAATCAGAAATGGCGACAGTATCGTTGTACGCGGCATGACAGCCGGCAAAGTAACTGATATTAAACTAACCGCTAATGGAGTGCTAGTAACAGGCACACTTAACGAAGAACTTATCCTACACAAAGGATACAAAATTTCCATTGCGCAAACATCTATTCTTGGTGGTCGCCAACTGGAAATTGACACCGGATCTGCCTCCAGTGAGAAAATACCACCAAAAACAGTTTTTATAGGCTTAACACCTCATGATATAATGGCCGATGCCGGAGAAGTAATAAATACCCTTAAATCAAGTCTAGTAGACGGTGATGCTATTGCTAATCTAGGAAAAGCCGCCGACAACCTATACCAAGTAACTGAAAGAATTAATCATGGTCAAGGCTTCGTTGGTAAACTATTATCCGATGACAACACTATGTATAACGATTTATCAGCCAGTATGACATCATTACGCAAACTTACCGACCGCCTAGAATCTGGCAAAGGCACCATAGGAAAGTTGCTCTCTGAAGACGACACCATGTACAACGACCTACAAGCCAGCCTAAACTCCCTAAAAACCATTACCAGACGCTTAGAATCCGGCAAAGGAACACTCGGACATCTCCTTTCTGAAGATGACACGCTTTACAACGATCTATCCAGCACCATGGCATCACTAAAAACTGTAACCAAGCACCTAAAAGATGGCGATGGACTCTTAGGAAAAATGCTAACAGACGATGAACTCTACAATCAACTTAGCGGTATTATTAGCGAAGCAATGGAAGTACTAGACGACTACCGAGAAACCTCACCAGTCGTAACCTTCACCAGCATCTTCTTCGGCGCACTCTAAAGGCAATGTATAGTAACAAACGGTAACATAAAATGAAAACATTAAAACAATTTACACAACATATACCAACAATTCCCATGTCAACAGTATGGTTATTAAACGACATATCAACTATCTACTTTATACGCTTAAAGAACTATATGTAGAATTTGAACAACGGGTAGAAAAAACTATCAGCCATAAGCTGTCGTAGAATATTCACAATTCCGGCTAATTTGGCCTGCCTGTCTCATGAGCTTGCTAAAACGATTCCTGCAGCAATAATAAAGCTGGGCATAACTGCACAGAGCACCGTTGTACGTGGTCGTAAAACGGTCCTCTGGTCCGTTTTCTTTACCATCACACAAAAATTATTTTGTCACCCATCATTCTATCGAACCTTTTCCGTCACACCGTGTACCGGCAGATGTACATGGAATACTTATGCGAGTTGCCTCCCTCAATGATACATTGCAAGGAAAAATTCAAGCATGGTCAGATTCCAGTCGCAGACAAAGCAAGAAAATCAAAGACTTAGCTGATATTGCACGCCTAGTCGAGGCTCATCCAAAGCTCTGGCAACAGCTCCCCATCAATCTTCAAGCACAAATTCAAAAACCGAAATAAAGATAACGCCATCAGCCTCAGTAATTCTCATTTTGATCAGATACCGCCTTACAGTGTAACTACAAATGTGCAACGATTGAAAACTCTATTTTATTTTATACAATTTCATTTTGCGATATAAAGTGCTTGGATTGATACCAAGCATTTTGGCAGTAGCGGTGCGATTATTATTACATGCACGCAATGTTTCTTGAATAGCCTTTTTCTCCCTATCAGTCATAGACACGGCTTTACTACTATCATCATCCGAAAATTTAGACTGCAAGTCTCTTGGTAAATGTTTACGTTGAATAACAGAATCACGGCAAAGCACAAAAGCATGTTGCATGATATTTTCAAGCTCACGAATATTTCCTGGAAAATCATACTGCATTAGCAAATCCATAACCTCATCATCAACAGCCTCAATATTCTTACTCGTTTCTGCATTAAGCATATTTCTAAAATGCTCAATCAACAACGGGACATCCCCCATCCTATCAGCAAGAGGCGGTAACTCTAAGCGTAAAACATTAAGACGATAATAAAGATCCTCACGAAAAGAACCATCATGAACTTTGGAAAGTAATTTTTTATTCGTTGCCGCTAATATTCTAGCATTACTCGTGACCGGCTTAGTACCGCCCAGTGGCTCAAAAGTTTTTTCCTGCAATACACGTAATAACCTAACTTGTAAAGCCGGTGAGATATCCCCTATTTCATCAAGGAATAATGTTCCATTGCCAGCAAGCTCAAAACGCCCCGATTTATCATTCTTTGCATCAGTAAATGCTCCTTTTTTATAACCAAACAACTCCGATTCCAGCAAAGTATCCGGCAACGAAGCACAGTTTACCGCAATAAACGGTTCCTTTTTTCTTGGTCCAATATTATGAATAGCACGTGCCAATAACTCTTTTCCAGTACCACTATCACCTTCAATCAAAACACTGACACTAGATTCAGCAATATCAGGCAGAATCGCAAACATTTCATGCATCACCGGATCACGACTAATAATATCCTGAAATGTGTAATTCTTTTCTACCTGAAGTCGTAATGCTGTCTCTGCCGTCATATCACGAAAAGTCTCAACACCACCAATAACCACACCGTTTTTATCTCGCAAAACAGCAGCACTGACACCGACCAGAACAGTATTACCGTCCCTATCAAGAATTTTAACTTGCCGCCCTGATAATGATTTATCACTGCGTTCAACTTCGTCCAACGTACAGCATGTACCGCAACAGGCAGTACGGAAAATATCCCGACAATACTCTCCTATCGCTTCTTCTGAAGAAAATCCGGTTATACGCTCTGCCGCACGATTGAAAAAGGTTATCCTCTTCTCTGTATCGACAGTAAACACACCCTCAGCGATGCAGTTAAGAATTGTATCAAGATGCCCACAACTAACATTTGCCACTTCTATTGATTTCTTATTCATACAAAAGATACTACTTGCAAAGTTTTTTAGAGTGTCAATATGAAGTGACTTATTCTTCAGAAACTTCAGTTGCTACTTCTTTTTCTACCAGATCATTTTTATTTTCATCAGCTTTAATCTTGCCAAGAAATTCCGGTAAATCAAGTCCAGCCATAGATGCCACATCCTGAAGTGGCGGCAAGCTCTTAACCAAACTGGAAACAAAATTTGCTGTTGATGATCCTTTTTCCGAACCAGAACCAGAATCCCAAACAGTAACTTTGTCAATCTTAAGATTCTTAATAGCCTCGACCTGAATACTAACAATTTCCTCAAGTTTTTCGATCATAAGCAGTGTTGCGGCAGAACGAGCATCACCATCACAACTGCTTACCAAAGAACGATACCCTTCCGCCTTACTATCAAGAAGCTTACGGACACCTTCAGCTTCAGCCTGATAACGCATCAATGTTGCATCGGCATCACCCTTCGCCTCACGACGAACACGTTCAGCCTCTGCTTCCGCCGAAATCTCAATCTTACGTTTTTCAATTTCTTTGACAACAACTTCTGCCGCATTAAGACGTTCCTGTTCAGCCAAATACTGAGCCTTCTGGATTTTAACCTCTGCCGCACGTTTCGCCACTTCTGCACGTTCATGTGCCAATGCAGTCTTAACATCAAGTTCAGCTTGATAATTAGCAATATCAGCTTTTGCTTTATTTTCACCATCAACAGCAGTAGCCTCTTGCTGTTGAACATATACACGCCTATCAGCTTCAGCGGTCTTCTCACCTTTAACTGCCTGTGCAACATTACTGGCAACTTGGATAGTTTTATCACGATTAGCTTCTGACTCACCAATAGCTGCTGCTGCTTCTTGTTGCTGAACATACACACGCCTATCAGCTTCAGCCGCCTTTTCTCCCTTTACCGCCTGTGCCACATTACTGGCAACTTGAATAGTTTTTTCTTTTTCAGCCTCTGACTCACCAATAGCACCGGTTTTTTGTAATCCCGCCACATCAACACGAGCCTGCTGAATAGCCTCAGAAGCAGCCTTTTTACCAATACTCTCAATATAATCTGATTCATCAGTAATATCGGTAATATTTACGTTAATAAGATACAAACCAATTTTATTCAGTTCCGGTTCTACATTATTGCGAATTGAACTGAGAAAACTTTCACGATCTTGATTAATCTGTTCAATAGTCAAAGACGCAACAGTCAAGCGCAGCTGACCAAAAATAATTTCACGTGCCATATCCTCAATTACCACCTGCCCCAGACCAAGTAAACGCTCAGCAGCATTCATCATAATAGCCGGATCAGTACTAACCCCCACAGTAAAAGTACTAGGTACATTAATACGGATATTCTGCAATGACAATGCACCTTGTAATGGAATTGAAATTGTCAAAGGAGTAAGACTCAGAAATTGAAAATCCTGAATCAACGGCCAAACCATAACACCGCCACCATGCATACATTTACTTGAACGATTACCTTCTACCCGCCCAAAAACAACCAAGATCTTATCTGAAGGACACCGCTTAAAACGAGCTGCCAGAAATACAATTGTTGATACAATCAAAATAACAAACGCAAACACAACACCTATCCACATAACCTATCTCCTTAATCCTAATCTTAATCCTAATCAGTAACTTTTTCAACAACCATAGTACTGCTACCGGATACTCGAACAACTTTAACCATTGTACCAGTAGCCAGTTTCTCTTTATTCGCCGATACCGCATTGCAGATTTTTAATCCACCTTGCAACACTATCTGAATTTTTCCTTCTCCCTCAGTAGGAATAGTCAAATAAACCTTACCCTCACTGCCAACAGCCCGTGAATAATTCAAAGTACCATCAGACTGAAGCTTTTTCATGCCAATAAAGATTTTACCCATTATCCAAACCGTCAACAAGCCAGCTCCAGAACCGGCAACAACAGCCCAAGTCTCCGTCGCACCACTGGAGCGTGTCATAGCAAGCCCCACTAATCCAAACATCATAAAAAATGAAGATAACCCCTGCAGAGAAAGAATCTGAAAACTTACATCAGCAGAATCCATAGAGCCATCACCATGAATATCAATATCCGTATGCCCCATGTCACCAATATCACTATCAGCATCAGCACCTATAAACAATAATATAGTACGAAACACAAATAAAGACGTACCAACGATCGAACAACCAAGAAAAACTTTTTCCACCACTGATAAACTATTAAGAAATTCAACCATTACATTCTCCTCTTATAAGTTTGCAAATAATAAACATAACCAGCCAAATAGTCACGAAGTTTTTTACTATAATTTTGAGTTCAAAACTTCCCCAACATCACATAACTTGTAGCGTTCGCTCTCAGAGCGAAAAAAGTTTAATCTATAACGTCATCTCCCCCCATTGGCTCATAGTTCCGCACAATCTTATTGATTTGTTCGGGCGTATCGATCGGCAGCGTGCTGTATAGTACCCATTGGATTACGGGCGTCCATTTGGCACATCGACTTCTTTAACAACCACGACGTTCAAGTCAATGTAGTCTCTGGGGCGGAAACGTGCCCGCCCCCGCTCGCAAGTTCTATACAGTTTGACCGAAAAACTGCGCATCTCGGGAGTGCAGCAAATACGTATAATAGATAGCTCGGAGAGCTCGCCCCACCTTGCTTTTTAAGAATCGACTGTCGAATTTAGGTTTAAATATGGATATTATGTTGTTTTAGCAGTGCTACATTTTTTAAGTTATGTCTTTACTGCCATAAATTATCGGGGTAAACGCCATTTGCGATAAGTTTTTTAATCTTTGCTACTACAATAGGTTTATCGGCGGCATAGGTGACACCGAACCAGGGACTGGATGTCGCCAATACATCTACGCTTATTTTGTTTGCGTTGATTAATGTGTTTACAACAGATGGCACAAAGAATTCTGACTTAAGCTCGTTGCCGGATATTTTTAGAAATTCTATAAACTCAGTTTCCAGTGTGGCAAATAGTGATGGCTTAAATCCCCATAAATTCATTGATACTAGTTCGTTGCCGGATAAATCGTGCCAACTGCCATCATTATCTTGAAAGCGGATATTGCCATCAACAGATTCTATGTGTGTTCGCTCTACAACAGTTGTTAGTTTGGAGTTCTCGTCTATTGAACAGACTCCGCGTGCAACAGAGCCATGCTCTGATACAGTATTACTGAGCTTGTATCCAATCATAGCGAATATAGTTTCATCATTTGCAGACGCATCCAAGCTGTTTGCCAGTAGTTTGTATGATTCTTGCCCGTAGAAATCATCGCCGTTGATTACTGCAAATGGTTCGTTTACGGCATTCCGGCAGGCAAAGACCGCATGACCTGTCCCCCATGGCTTTACTCTGCCTGTTGGAACAGAGAATTCTGCCGGAATATCTGATAGACGTTGAATCACATAATCCACTTCAATATGCTCGGCAATACGTTTACCTAGTGTCTCCTTAAAGTCTGTTTCTATAGCTTCGCTAATTACAAATACAATCTTATTAAAACCGGCTTTGATAGCATCATAAACAGAGTAGTCCAGAATAAATTCTCCGGATGGTCCGACTGGATCCATCTGTTTAAGTCCGCCATATCTACTGCCGATACCTGCCGCTAGTACTATTAGTGTTTTTTTCATGGGACAGAACTATATCAAAAGATATTATCTTTTCAAGTAATATTGTTGAAATATAGGCTGTAGGGGGTGGATTAGTGGGGCGTAGCTTAAGGATTTTTTACAATCTTCGATATAAATAGAGATTATCCGAAAAGTTTTTTTGTTAAAAATTGTTGCACTATGGGAAAACGAAAAAAATCCTGTAAAATACTCGACATTTTCAACTTAATTGTTATATGATTACTGCATTTAATAACGTATGTACTATTTATCTAACATAAAATATGAAAAACAGTAATAAACTTTTTGCAGTTTTAGTTACAGCTATGGGTGCCATGTTAGTTGCCGGTGTTGTTCTTGCTTGGATTTTCTTTGATAATTTACTAGAAGATGCAAGCAGCAAACCAGTACCACTAGATTCATCTTCTCAAATTATGCCAATTTTGTCTGTGGCCGAATCCACACCTGAAAAGCAGGTTAGAACCATGAACTTCGCTGCCTCGCCACGAAAACCTATGCGTGGATCCGCAAGCGGTCGCGAACGAAAATATCAGCCAAAAATACCGAACTCCAAGCCTGTAGACGGAACGGAGCCACCTCAACAAAAAGAACCCGTTGCAAAGAATAAAGGTGAGGCTATAAATGCCTTTAATAATATGCCGCTAACGTTTAATGAAACTTGTAACAAAAAAAACGGATGTCATGAGTTTGATTTTTCTGCTACAGGTGCAGGCTTCAATATCCAGCTTAATCCTGGTAGAATATGTCTCAATATGCGGCGTGAAGAAATTAATATCCCGCAGGGTACCAATATTGTCTATAATCCAAGTGATACTGAATCAATAGATGCCTGTAACCTCAAATCAGAAGTAAATGTCTGCTTTGATATGATTGGCAGTCAACAAGGAAGTACCGCTGGACAAATTCCTGAAAACACTTATGCCAGAGATAAATATAAGACTAACTCAATTTATAATGCTGATAACTTTCGATATTGGCACGAAACTCTTGCAGGTGGAAATAAAATTAAAAAAGAGAGAATTGCACCTGAATATAATGAGGCTGCCCAAAACAAGAAGGTTAATCGTACAACTGATTTCACCACAGGTAATCCAAAAAGCCTGCTACCCAGCCTAACTGGCAATGCGAGTGTTGAATATTTAGATGTCTATCCAGGTATTGATCTTACATGCTATGGAAACCAAGACCACCTGGAATTTGTCTATGTTATCTGGCCTGGTGCAGATCCAAAAAATATAAACTTTGTCGCTAGTGGTATCAACGGCTCAAGCCTCGACAGTACAGGAAACCTAGTTATGAACTTAGAGGGCGGAAGGGTAGTGCAACATGCACCACGAGCATATCAGGTTAATAAAGGGGTTCCAGTTCCTATTGACGTTAATTACCTTCTTGACGCTGATAAAGTCAGCTTTGATATACCGGATTACGACCAACAAAAACCTTTAATCATAAGCCCAAAGCTTGACTATGCCTCATATTTAGGCGGCACCGGCTTTGACCGTGCTTACGGAATCACCGTTGATAACAACGGCTTTGCTTATGTGACAGGAGCAACATCATCTCCTCTTTTTGGACAAAATGATCCCGATATGCCAAAACAACGTAATAATGTTGATATATTTGTCACAAAATTTCGTATTGCCGACTCTAAACCTATTTATACATCCTTTATAGGTGGTCAATCAACAGACCGTGCCTTTGCAATTGCCGCAGATGATGCCGGTAACGCCTATATCTGCGGTGAAACATTATCAAAAGATTTTCCTACAACGAATTCAATAGAGTCCACTACTATGAATGACTCATGGGATGGTTTTCTTACAATCTTAGGTCCTGCAGGAACAAATATTTTATACTCATCCACTTTCGGAGGTAGCGATGACGATAGATTTTACAGCATAGCTCTTGATTCATCTACTAACATCTATTTAGCAGGTGAAACATCATCCGGTGATGTTCCTATCCTTAACGGATTCCAACAACGCCATCGTGGTGGTGGATGGGATGGTTATATAGTCCGGATAAATCATCAAAACCTTACCACAGATTACTCTACCTACCTTGGTGGTGGTGGCGATGATACCATTAATGCCATAGCAATTGATTACAACCATAATCTTATTGTTGGCGGAGAAACATCATCTACTGACCTCGGTGTTGTTAACGCTCTCTCGCCCAGATTTAACGGAGGTAAATGGGATGGCTTTGTCGCAAGACTGCCTAATGGCGGCAACGGTATTGGATTCTTATCCTATATTGGAGGAAATAATGATGATCATATAAATGCTGTTAGTGTAGATTCAGCCGGTAATATTTATCTAGCAGGAGAAACATCATCTGGTGACTTCTATATAACGAGTAATGCTTTACAAAAAGCTTATGGTGGCGGTGATTGGGATGCTTTTATCACTAAATTACTGCCTGATGGATCTAAGGCGGTATATTCATCATATTTTGGTGGTAACGGAGATGACCGCGGGTTTGCCATTGATTCAGATTCTACGGGGGATTCATTTTTAGCAGGATCAACAACCTCTGACAACCTACCTTTAGTTACTCCACTACAAGATAAATATTCTGGTGGCGATGTCGATGGAGATGGTTTTGTTGCACGCTTTTCTCCGTCTGGTCAAGCTCTTAATTTTTCATCATATTATGGAGGTGATGGCGACGACTCAATTTATTCAATAAATGTTGATGGAGCTAGGAGTGCACACTTTGCAGGAACCACATCATCCACAAACTTACAAACATCCAAAGCTATACAAAAATCATATAGCGGTGGACAATATGACTCTATTCTAGGGCGGATACTTCCAGAAAGTCACTCCAATCCAAAACTTAGAATAGTTTCTGCAGGCGGACAACCAAATGGACCAAACTACAACTTCTATATTTCAGAAACTGAAGTTAGCAATGCTGAATATGTCCGTTTTTTGAATGATGCACAAGCCAATACAAATAATGCGCGTGGTGCTAATATGTATTTTGATAAACTTGGTAATGTCTGGTTTAACCCAGCAATGGATGAAGAAAAAGACGAAATGTTTATCGCTTATCGTAGCCGAATAAAATATAATGAAAAAGGTCAGATTGGTGAACGATACTCTGTAACACCTAAAGTCCCCGAGGTCGGTGAATCATACTCAAATCATCCGGTAGTCAATGTTTCTTGGTATGGTTCACTAAAATATTGCAACTGGCTAACCATTGATACTGGACGCGGCAAGGAAGAACGCTGCTTCCATGAAGGAACAAACACCTGGGACTGGCGTCCAACAACTTGTTCTCTCACAAATTGGCTGCGAGGAAATTTCACAAATACAGAACGCCAAGACTGGTTAAGATATAAAGGATACCGTATTCCTATGGATAATTCAGAAACTCCACCAGAAATATCTACCGGCGACTTTGCAGTATCAAACGATCAATTTATAAGATTTCTAAATGATGCAGAAAGCAAACCTAACGAACCTCGTGGTACTAATATGTACTATGATTCAATTGGAAGCGTTTGGTTTAACCCCGAGAAAACTCAAAACAAGGACATGCTTTTCAATATTTACGATAGCCTGCTTATTTATGATCAAACAAAACCTGTAGGAATGCGATACTCTATAAGAACAACAAAAACAGATAATTTTATAGATTTCCATTCAATCCCCATAAAAGGTGTTACAGATAGGGGAAAAGCAAAATTTTGTAACTGGTTAACATTAAAAGATGGTGCCACCACTTATGACCTTAGCTATAGTGAAGGAACCAATAAACTAGACTGGGCTCCGGTAACTGTTTCTAAAGAAGAATGGAAAAAAGGAAAGTTCACAAAAGAAGAACAAGAAAACTGGATTAATAATCACCTCGGTAAAAAACTTCCTCTCAACATAATGACAAATAACGATAGCTGGATTTTTGCGGCATTGGCAAATTACGAAGCTACAAACTCATGGGCAAATCCATATAATGAATTTTATAAAGCGTCCGCTTGGAACGGAGAAACAAATTTACCATATGCATTTGGTCGTACTTCTATCAAAGATTCTGATGCAAACTTCCTTGATTATAGCGGAAATCCCATTTACGAGACAACACCCATAGGATTTTATGATGGCATTGAATATAGCAACGCATTACACCATGCACAAGCTAGTGAAAACCATTACGGTATCTATGATACTAGCGGAAATATATCAGAGTGGCTTGTTGATCCAGGAAAAAACTCATCTCTAAAATCGCGTGCCTGTTACGGTGGTTCTTGGATTTCAGGATCCGTACCATTAAGTCAACGCTTTCATGTTCCTCCACACTTCTCAGACAACTTCCGAGGCTTTCGTCTCGTCACCACAAAATCCAACCAAGATATGTTCGTGATTAGGATTCCATATAAAATTTGTCTTTGCGGACGTGGTGTGGGAGCCGGTTGCGGTGAAGAAAGCACAAAAGAAGAGACTGACAAAAAAGACAAAGATAAGGTTCTTAAAACAACAGAAAAAAGAACTACTATAGACGGGATTGCTACTAAAAAAGAAAAGAAAACAAAACCAAGCGGTGGTGGTGGCGGTGGCGGTGGCGGCGGCGGCGGTGAAATAAAAGAAGCATCACCTAGTGATTTATAAAAATCTTTATCTGTCACGTCTTAAAACCCTCCGGAATTCCTGCGGACAAAGCAAGGTTGCTAAAACAAAATATATCAGTATCCCGCCAAAAACAGCACCCGCAATAGCCAATATCTGAGACACATCACTTTCTATTATCATGCGATATAAATACCATGAAGTTAACCCCATAAATATTGAGGCAACAAATGCCCGTACAGCAACAGAAAAGATATTTAACCACTCCAACCGCCCTACTCTATTATGCAATAGCCATCCAAGAATTATACAAGAAATAATGCTTGTTAAAACCGTTGCAAAAGCCAATCCTGCATGACGATATCCCGCTGGCCACGTTATAATAAACAATATATTTAATGCCAAATTAAGAAAAACCATACTAACAGCAACTTTAACTGGAGTTTTAGTATCCTGCATTGCATAAAATGCAGGTACAAAAACTTTATATATACTAAAAAAAAGCAAGCCTGGAGCATAAAACCAAACAGCACGCATTGTGTAAATAGTTGATCTTACATCAAACTTTCCACGCTCAAACAACAAAGTGACCAACGGCTCTGCAAGAACAATAAGCCCTATTGATGCAGGGATCATTACAAGCATTAAAGCGTTTAAAGCACCACTCATGGTTTTGCACATATCATCGCCCTGCCCTCTGGTAACTTGGTGCGAAAATGTAGGCAACAATACAGTTCCCAATGCAGTAGCAAAAATCCCCAAAGGAAGATAAATCAATCGTTCGGCATAGGTCAATGCCGCTGGAGCCCAATCCCCAACGTATAATGCCAAAACTCCATCAACAATTACATTAATCTGTACAACCCCCATTCCAATAGCTACTGGAGCCATTAAAAATAATACTTTTTTAACACGTTGATCTTTCCAGTCAAAAGAAAGTCTTGGTTTAAATCCAAATTTTATCAGTGCCGGAATCTGCAGTGATAACTGCAATACACCTGCCAACAAAACAGCCCATGCCACTCCATATATTTGTTCCATCGCATTATCCCCAAAATACGGTAACGCAAATAGCAATGCAATAATCCAGACTACATTTAATAATACCGGCGTAAATGCAGGAATAGTAAAATGGTGAAATGAGTTCAATATCCCCATCGCAAGTGCTACTAGACAAATGAAAAAGACATAAGGAAGCATTATACGCAATAATGGCAAAACAGCTGTTGCCTTTTCACCAAAACTAATAAAATGCAGTCCAATAGAAATAACAATAACACCACCAACTGCTATAAGTAACAGCGTCATCATCAGCATGGTCATTATACGATTAGCGAGCTTGCCAGCTTCTTCTAACCCCTCTTTCTGTAGACTTTCAGAAAATACCGGAATAAATGCGGCAGATAATGCCCCTTCGCCGAATAGCCGCCGAAAAAGATTAGGTACTTTAAAGGCAACATCGAAGGCACTTTTGGCAAGTGAAGTTCCAAAATAATTTGCCATCAGTATTTCCCGAATAAGACCTAATCCGCGACTCATTGCAGTACAAATACTTATTATAGCTGTAGAATGAAATATATTTCTCTCTTTTTTCACTTACACACTTAGTCTTTCCTCTTAGTCTCACACTCTTAGCCCGCTCCACACTCAGCCCACAACTCGTAAAACAAACTCAATTTCTTCTTTAACCTTCTCTGGCTTTATTGAACGCAAACAATCAGTTGCACGTTCAGAACTGCGAGAAATATCACGGCTCACCTCAACACCTTCTGCCGCAACAACTTTACAATTTTCCCCAAGCGGACCAGTCTTGATTGGATCTGTCAACCCAAATATGGCAATGACCTTTGAACCAACAGCTGATGCAAGATGCATACCACCGCTGTCATTACAAACAGTAAGTTCACATAAGCTCAAAACAGCAGCAAAATCCGGTAAGGAAGTTTTTCCTGCAAGATTAACTGCTAAATTACCGCAACTATCAGCAACCATCTGACACAGCTGACTTTCTCCAGGACTGCCTAATATCAGTAGTTCAATACCTTGCTTAATCAAATATTGACCAATTTCAGCAAAATATTCAGTAGGCCACCTCTTGGAATCACCTCGGGCAGCACCAGGAATAATAGCAGCATATCTATTTTCGTTCTTCAGTAAAAATCGTTTTTGTACAGAATCAATTACTTCAGAAGTGATCTCAAGTGAAGGAACAAGCTCCCCCGATCTACAGGGAACATCAAGAATATTCATATACTCATAAACCTGATGTTGCTTATCTGAGTTGTTATTTACGATATCAGTCAACATCAATGAACGCCATTTACCAACCATACCACGCCGTTGTTTTATTTTTGCTACATAGGGAATAACCGCCGACCTAAATGAATTCGGGAAAATAAATGCAATATCAAAAGACTGTTTCCTAAGTAGTGATGCAATTGCAAAGGTTCCTTTTTTGTCCGGTAAATAAGTAATCACCTCATCAATAGCACTATGCATATCCCAAATATCTTTAAGTGCCGGTTTAACCAACATTGATGTTTTTACGGTGGGATATTTTTTCTTGAATAATTGTATGGCTGGCATACTGATAATACTGTCACCTAACCAGTTCGTGCCACATAGTAAAACTTTTTGACATTTTTCAATCACAATTATCCTTTAAAACAAATACGTGATATGCAGGCATCAAAATCTTCATGACCACTAAGCAATTCAATATCCACACGCAGAAAATATATAGGCACATCCAACCTTTCAAGACGCGGAAAACGAACGGCATCTTTTTCAGTAGTGATAATTGCATCGACACCAGCTTTATGTGCCTGATTAACAATATCAATTAGTTGTTGCTGTGTATAACGGTAATGATCAGCATAACGAAATTTCTCAGAAATTGTTGCACCATGCTTCTCAATCTCTTTTTCAAATCCCTCAGGTGATGCAATCCCAGATAACGCAAAAACATTTAGACCCTGTAAAAAACTTAATTCTTTCATTTCACGGGTATAAACATTTCTTAAATGTCGTGCAGTATGACAGCACTCTATAATTTCAGATGTAGCACCGTATTCACGAAGACGAGCCTTTAATTCATCATTACTACTCCCATCACATTTTGTTAAAAAAATAAAATCAGCACGTTTAATATGCTTAATGGGTTCTCTTAATATTCCTCGCGGCAAAACATTTTCATTTCCAAACGGATTCTTTGAATCAATTAATGTTATTTCCAAGCGATGCTTAAGCTTTAGGTATTGAAAACCGTCATCAAGTACAAGAGTATCACAGCCAAGTTTTTTTATAGCATAGCGACCACTTTTAACTCGGTCTTTATCAACTAACACTGCTACATTATCAAGATTTGATGCCAACATATATGGTTCATCACCACTCATGGAGGAGTTAAGCAAAAGACTACTACCGTCTGACACAACCCTCGGCGGACATCTTTTTTCGTACATAGTAACTTTATTTATTAGGCGATTTAGAAATGCCGGCTCTTCTTTTTTGTAACCACGACTAAGAATTGCAACTTTTCTACCTTCTTGTTGTAGCTTACGGGCAAAAATTTCCACGACTGGAGTTTTTCCTGTTCCACCAACCGTAATATTGCCAACACTTACAACCTGACACCCTAAAGCATTAGGGCGAATAATAGCATTTTCATAGAGAAATAACCGCAACTGCATCACACCACTATAAAGTACAGACAGCTGTTTCAGGAAAAAAAGCAATACGTTAACCTTCCAACCATGCCCTTGGTCTGCTCCTTTTTTTTCAATAAGAGCAACTAATGCCCGTTCATTTTGTTCAAACGCATTACTACTCATATTAAAATCTTAAATATCTATTTCTATATCGAGATCACCTTCATTTTCAACAAAATCAGCGTCATCTTCCTCCAAAGTTGCATCTTTCTTATAAGTCGGCAAATAGCGATAATAAACCTGTAACTGTAGGGCAGATAAACACGTATCCATCACGATATTACCCCCATTATGTTCAGCTTTTGCAGGTGATTCCCAATGTCCTATGGCCTTTAGATTTCCCTTAACATCTTCAATTGCGTCTTTATCTATCAGTTGATTCTTAACCAACTGCTTCCAAAAAATATCATTCCATTTAGCCCAACGATCTCCACCGGAATGGAACTTTGCTTGAGTAATATAATACCAGTAATAAATAGGGCTTCTACCTTGCGGTTCATCCCAATTATAAGTCCAGGTATCAAGGAATTCCAACCCTTTTTTACATTCACTCTTACTAGCTGCTCCCAAAAGTTGCATACAAAGTACTCCTACTCCCGTAAGACCACCTCTACCAGGACTAGTATATCCAAAACCACCTCGCGGATCAGCATTTCTCTGAAATCCCATAATAGCCAGTTTAATAGAATCATGCATCTTGGGAGGCTTGATTCCCCCCATCTTAGCAGCTTTCAATGCCTGGGCACACCACCCCATAGCTGAAGTATCATCTTGGTCCGGCGGCTTAAATGAATAACGCCATCCACCTGTTGGGTTTTGAGCATTAATAATAATATCAATTGCAGTTGTGCAAACTTCTTTCAACATCGGAACTCTTGTTAATGCATAAGCCTCACATAAAGCATAGGTACATATTGCATGCTGATAACTTCTCGGCCACCCACCGGTAGCATCACGAGTACTAACGAGATACTTAATCGCCTTTTCCACTGTTGGTCCAAACTCTTCTGATGCAGGCGTTTCTCCATGTGCAAGATATGTAAGTAATGCTAATGCAGTCATTGCCGATTTGCTTTTTGGCCAAGAACCATCTTCATTTTGATTCAATTTAAGCCAACGTAAAGCACGCAAAACAGCACCTTCAGTGATACCACTTCCGCCATAAGTTTTTAGTGCAGCACCACGGGCACCACCACTGCGGCTACCAAAAATACCACGCATTTTGACAGGACTTTTAATCTGGGCAACTGTGTCCATTGCTGCTGGCATAGGGCTAACCTCGGCAGTTGGTGCAACAGGCGACTGAACATCAACTGATAATTGTTGATCTGTAACAAAATCAATTTCTACAGGCTCCGGCGGTTCAATCGGCTCATCTTCAAACTCAATCTTTTCATCCAGTTTTTCTACCTGCTTCTCTTCCTTGACTTTTACATTAACCTGCTTTGATGACTTTTGCTGAACACCAGCTAAAACCATTAAAAGTGCAAAAAATACGAGTGGTATAATTACAGCAGAAGCAGGTGCAAACAACCTAATCATCTGCAAATGCGACCATTTATACGCACCAGAATCACGAGGCTGACTTAAACCATAAACAAATTTATTAAATTTTTCTTTAGGGGATAATTCATCAAATAACCCAAGCAAATCATGATGCAACATGTCTTCTTCAGCAATTTTTTCACCGACATCTTCAAGAACTTCTTGATTTTCATCCATAATACTATTCTCCAGCATAAAGCATTAATATACATTTATTACCCTAGGTGCTTGCAAAACTACTGTGCGAGGCAGTTTTCAGCATTTTAGGCGAGCAGATTCTGTCTTTTGAGCAATTGATCATACCCGTAGGGTCTGTAAAATTGCGAAAAAGCGGAATATGCCGCATAAAATCAAAAAGTGCCCGCAGATAGTTTTGCAAGTATCTCACCCATCAATGTAATATAAACGTATATTACATTGATAATATTAGAAGAGAAAGAGTTTTTTTTACTTTCTGCTATTTTTAAACATTAAGTCCGTTAGTAAGATTGAATACCGCCATAAGAATAGCGACAGCAACAAAGCCAACTAAAAGTGCAACAACAACAATTAGAATAGGCTCTAACGCTGTAGTAAATATTATAACATTCCTGTCTAACTCATTTTCATAACGGCGTGCAATGTGAGTTAATGCAGTAGTCATATCTCCAGTTTGCTCTCCAATAGAAAGCATATCAGTGAGCATCACAGGAAACACTTTTCCAGCCGCAAAAGGAGCAGAAATAGTTGTACCATCAGTAACCCGTTGCCGGACATTATGAATTTCTTCACCTATAACCACATTTCCAACTGTTTTTTCTACAATACCAAGAGCACTCAATATAGGAACTCCATTATCCATTAATGTTCCTAATGTCCGTGCAAAATTGGCAAATATTCCTGATGCAATAACCCCTTTAACCAGCGGCATAGTCAATAAAACTCCATGCCACCAACGCATTCCTTTTGGGGTCTTTACAAAACGATTCATCATTATAGAGCCGAGAACAATAATAATCAGTGCGAACCAGCCATAATGTGCAAGCCAAGTGCTACTAGCTATCAATATTTTTGTCGGTAACGGCAAGGCCTGCCCAAGTTGCTCGAACACCATCTGAAATTTTGGCACCACAAATATCATTGAAAAAATCAATGTTGCCGCCCCCATAACCATAACAATAAGCGGGTAAACTAAAGCCATAACAACTTTTTCTTTAACTGCCTGAATCCTTTCAAAATGCAAAACCAACCTATTAAGAACCACCGAAAGAGCCCCACTGGCTTCTCCTGCATTTATCATACTTACATACAATGTAGTAAACGTATCAGAATGTTTGGAAAGTGCTTCTGATAGACTAGATCCACGCATAATATCATCCCTAAGGTCAGCTACAATAATATCTTTGCCAGATCCATCTTTGCGATTAGCCAAACAGTTAAGTGCATTACCAAGGTTCATGCCAGAGGCGAGTAAGTCACTAAGTTCAGTTGTAAAAATAAGGACATCACGAGTACCCATTTTAGTAGTTCGACGCCAGGTAAAACTCTTGCCTTTTTTACCACCAACTGTAGTATCACTGCTGGCAGTCACTGAAACGGGGATTTCACCTTTTTTCTCTATTTCAGATAAGGCGGCACGTTTAGTTGTTGCCTCAACTGAACCCTCTATTTTGTCTCCAGATCGTGTCCTTGCTGTATAATTATATATTGGCATTTAAAAAACTCTTTCTTTTACCCATATTTTACCATTACCCATTCAATTTAAACATTTTTTATTGAGCATTTTCTTCTGTTACACGAAGAATCTCTTCAATTGTTGTAACTTTGTTTATAACCTTATCCCAGCCGTCATCACGTAAAGTCAACATGCCCTCTTTTATCGACTGCTGTTTAATTTCATTTGAGGAACTACGGCTGATCACCATTGATTCTATCTCTTCAGATACCGCTAATAGTTCAAAAATACCGCCTCGACCTTTAAAGCCGGTCTTTCTGCATTCGCGGCAACCGTTAACACCATAGGCATGTCCACCTGCTAATTTATCTATCGGAAATTCTAGTTTTTTTAGGTACTCTAGGTCAGTATCAACCGGTTGCCGACAATGTGGACATAATAAACGCACCAACCGTTGGGCAACAACAGCCTCAACTGCAGAAGCAACCAAAAACGGTTCAACTCCCATATCAAGAAGACGGGTAAATGCACCAGCAGAGTCATTTGTATGCAAAGTACTGAAAACCAAATGCCCGGTAAGAGACGCCTGAATAGCAATTTCTGCTGTTTCCTGATCTCGGATTTCACCAACCATAATAACATCTGGATCCTGCCGTAAAAAAGCACGTAACGATCTCGCAAAAGTAAGACCTATATCCGGTCGCACTAAAACCTGATTAATACCGGCAATTTCATACTCAATTGGTTCTTCAACAGTTAAAATCCGTCTATCAACACTATTAATCTCTGTTAAAAATGCATAAAGTGAAGTTGACTTACCTGATCCCGTTGGACCTGTAACAAGAATAATGCCATTAGGACGGTGAACAACAGTTTTTATAATATCGCTATCACGATCACTCAACCCCAACCCCTGTAAATTGATAAATTGTCCTTTGCGTTGTAGAAGACGCAAGCTTATACTTTCGCCGTAAACTGTCGGCATTGTTGAAACACGAATATCAATATCTTCCCCCTGTACCCGCAACCCAATACGACCATCCATCGGTAATCGTTTCTCAGCTATATCTAGATTTGCCATAACCTTTATACGTGAAGTAATTGCAGACTGAAAGCGAACCAACTCTTTTGGCACCGGAGTTTCATGCAATACGCCATCAATGCGATAACGGATACGAAAAGCATCTTCCATTGGTTCAAGGTGAATATCCGTGGCTCCCTGCTGTACAGCTTCCCAGATAATCTGGTTCACAAATTTTACAACTGACGCCTCTTGGTTAAGTGAACTAATGTCCATTTTACTTAAATCATCGTCAACTCCTACCTCATAGCGGTCATCCTGAATCATACGATCAACAGTTTCGGCACCAACACCATAAAAGCCTTTAGATGCTTGAGAGATTTCTTCGGAGGTACTAAGTGCCAGCTTAACCCGCATTCCTGTTGCCAGCCTAATTGCATCAACTAAGTCTGCATCAAAAGGATTACTAGTTGCAATTAATAATGCTCCATTTATAACTTCAAGAGGAATGACTTTATACTGAAAAACAGCTTTTGTCGGTAAACACGATAAAACCGCCGAATCAATATCCAGCGAACTAAGTTGAACAAAAGATAAACCTATAACAGGTGCCAGTTTTTCAAAGAACTCATCTTCTCTTAAGCCAGACTGACGCACAACAGCATCAGTAATGCTATCTCCGTCAGAACGCACAACGGCCATTATCTCGGTCAATTTGCTGTCATCAAATAATCCCGTCCGCTTTAAAAGTCGTTCTACATACGTTGTATTTGCTGTTGTCATAATATAATACTATCCAATTCGTAATAAATATTCACTACTGAGGCACTTGCAAAACTATCTACCTACAAAATAATTCAAGAAGAATACACAATTTAGTCTTCAGGCTCAACATCCTTTCTTGTCGCCGCCCATAATGATTGCCTCGCGACCCCCATCATAATTTTAACATCATCAACAGAAAGCGAACCGCGAGAAAGTAACCTGCGCAAACCAAGCATCATGTGTTCGGCCTTATCATCTTTCATAAATCCAATGGCAAATAATGTTTCTTTCCACAATTCAAACATTCTCTCTCTAAATTCCGATGTCGCTATTTCTGATTTTTCTACTGGAGGCTCATACTGCTCGGTTGCAACAAAAAGCTCATAACAACAGATCAAAACCGCCTGCGACATATTTATAGATTCAAACTCATTAGTGGTTGGAATACGTATCAACTGCGTGCAAAGTGACAATTCTTGATTTGACAAACCATTATCTTCCCGCCCAAAAACCAGTGCAACCTTACTGTTTTCTGACGCAGCTAACGCCGTGGGTGCCCAATCTCTAGCACTTTTTACATGTTGACGATAAAGCCCCAGCCTAGCTGTTGTTCCCATAACCAATCCGCAATCCGCAACTGCCGTTGCCAGATCAGGGTATTCAACACGACTTTCAAGAATATCTGTTGCATGACACGCCATCATCCGTGCCTCCCCCATATCATTTCGCCGCGGAGCCGCAATTCCCAAGTCTGAAAGCCCCATATTTGCCATTGCCCGGCAAACAGACCCAATATTACCCCCATACAAAGGACTAACCAAAACTATCCTAATATTATCTAACAATTTATTTTCCCTTTAAAACTTTTTATTTATTCAAGCAATCGTAAGTATTAAACTATTTTAAGTATAAAAATGCACGTTATTATCTAAATAAACAGAAAAAATATAAATTACTGATTTTCCCATATCACAGTATTCTACCCCGCACAACAAACGGCACAGAGCACCATTTTACAAAAACTAACTTTTTAATAAAAATAAAAATACGTTTACTACTTGCAGAAATATCGATGGTAGCGTATTTTGTCACGCATATTTTAATAATGACAACAGATAATTAAGGAGTAATAATGAGCAAAAGCTACAATATTGCCGTTTTAGGCGGAGATGGAACAGGCCCCGAAGTAACAGTCGAAGCTGTAAAAGTACTTGATGCAGCCGCAGCAAAGTACGGTTTTAAATTAAATTACACTGATTTTGATTTTGGCGGCGACCGCTATATTCGTACCGGTGAAGCACTTCCCGATTCTGCAGCAGATGAATTAAGCAAGTTCGATTCAATCCTTCTAGGTGCTATTGGGCATCCAGACGTCAAACCAGGTATCCTAGAAAAAGGTATTCTTTTACGTTTGCGTTTCGAACTTGATCAATATATCAATTTACGTCCGGTAAAACTCTACCCAGGTGTTGAAACACCAATCAAGGATAAAGGCCCAGCAGAGATTGACTATGTTGTAGTCCGTGAAAACTCCGGTGGTATCTATACCGGTTCCGGTGGTATTACTATGATCGGTACAGAGCATGAAGTTGCAGTTCAAAGTATGGTATATTCCCATTTTCAAGTAGCACGTTGTTTAAAATACGCATTCGAATATGCGGAAAAACGTGGCAAAAAGAAAACACTCGGGCTAGTAGGCAAAACTAATGTTCTTACTTATGTTTATGATTTATGGGAGCGCACATTCAATGATATGGGTGCCAAAGACTTCCCAGAAGTAACAAGAGACTATTACCACGTAGATGCAACTTGTATGTGGATGGTTAAAAACCCTGAGTGGTTTGACGTATTAGTAACAGGAAATTTATTTGGTGACATTATCACTGACCTCGGTGCTATGACACAAGGCGGAATGGGTATCGCCGCAGGAGGAAACATCAACCCTGAAGGTGTAAGCATGTTTGAGCCTATCGGCGGATCTGCACCTAAATATACTGGACAAAATGTAATCAACCCACTAGCAGCAATCTGTGCGGGCGCAATGATGCTTGATACTCTTGGCGAATTTGATGCCGCTAACAAAATCGAAGAAGCCGTCGCTGATGTAACCGGATCCAAGATGAAAAGCATGGGAGCTGGTCGTATGGGCTATTCAACAACTGAAGTTGGCGACCTTGTTGCCGAAAGAATATAAGAAAACAGAGGTAATAATGAAAAAATATCGTGTAGGCATTGTCGGTATCGGGGCTGTAGGAACCGAAATGGTAAAAATTCTGCGACAGCGGAATTTCCCTGCTTCAGAAATAATATTCCTCGCCCGCTCTGAACGTGATGAAGAAGTTGCCGGTGAAACATTCCACGTAGCAAAAGCTTGTCCTGAAGCATTTGAAGCTCTCGACTTTGCATTCTTTGCCGGAACAGAAGGTGCAAAAGGTGCATCACAGCTTTATGGCTGGGAAGCAGTTAAACGCGGAGCAGTAGTTATTGATAATGGTGACGACTTCCGTATGGATGATCGCGTACCACTAGTAATCCCCGAAGTTAACCCAGAGGCTCTGGAAAACCATCAGGGATTTATTGCCAATCCTAACTGCAGCACCATTGTGGCACTAATGGCATTAGGTCCGTTACACCGTGCAAACCGGATAAAACGACTTGTCGTTTCCACATATCAATCAGTATCCGGCACAGGTCGCAATGCAATCATAGAACTTGAAGAACAGGTTAAAAATTACGTTGAAAATAAACCTCTTGTTCACGAAGCATATCCACACCAGATAGCATTTAATGTATTACCTCAAATTGGTGGATTAAAAAAAGAAACACCAGGCTATACAAGCGAAGAAGCAAAAATGCTATTTGAAAGCAGAAAAATATTAGGCGACAACGACATACGTGTCTCTTCAACATGTGTTCGGGTACCTGTATTCTACGGTCATGCGGAATCAATCAATATTGAATTTGAACGCCCAATGTCACCGGCAGAAGCTAGAGAAATTTTAGCAAATGCCGATGGTGTAACCGTTATTGATGATGTTGCAAAAGCAGAATATCCATTGCCATTAAATACAGCAGGAACAGACAATGTACAAGTAGGGAGAATCCGACCTGACGATAGCACTGATAATGGCCTTGCACTATTTGTAGCAGGTGACAACATAAGAAAAGGTGCTGCCTTAAATGCCATTCAGATTGCTGAAAAACTTATTGAAATGGGAATGTAAAGTCAGATCTTAGGGTTTCATAAAATAAAGATATAGCGTTGACAGTTTTTGAGTTATGTTACTCCCGTCCTTCGCTAAAGTCACCCCTCCGCCTCCTTCGCTAAAGTCGCCCCTCCGCCTCCTTCGCTAATACCCGCCACCACTCATACCTGGCAACTGAACACTTCCTTCCCACGACTGTGGAGCATTCCAAGGTAAATCAGATTCAGTATTAGTAGACATACATCCAGACAACGTAATAATAGATCCTATAAGAACAGTAATCACTGCAATTGCCCACAATGCTTTATTTTTAGAAAAACTTTTTATTATATTCAACATACTTTCATACTCCAAAAAATAACGCCACTCATATAAAATGAGTGGCGTCAAATAGTTCTAACTATTTCGACCTAGTAAAAAATAGCGTCACCCTTAGCTGCCGGCATCTGTTGCCAATCGGGAAGCATATCAAAAATACCGATCTTTTCAGATTTCTTAACCTGAATAAGCTTAGCTTTAGTTACAAACTGTTCACCATTGTTATCCTTACGTTTAATCATAAGAACAACCTGTGGGATACCAGCCTGTTCATCAGACATTATTTCACTAAAGAACTGGTCATTAAGCTTGGCTATCACAAAATTCCATTCGGAATTAACCGCAATAACTACCCCCTTCTCACCCGGATCAATCTGACCAGTAAACTTCTTGGTATTAACATTCTCTGTAGTAGTAGTAGTACCGCTAGCGACAGGAGTTTTCGTAGAACCATTCTGAATCTTTTTAATTTCAGCTTTAAGATTCTTTATTTCCATTTGGTACTCAGCAATCTGATCCTCATTATCAGCAATTGTTCTGCGTTGTTCAGCAATCTGATCTTCAATCCCCCGTTTTTCCTCGTTCAACTCTTCAATTTTTTGTTTTTGAGTAAGAATATCAGATTGTAATATGCTCATATTTGATTTGAAATTTTTAACCTCTTTTAATGAAGAACGTTCCGCACGCTTTAATTCGTTAAGTTCTGTAATTGTAGAAACTAACTCTTTGCGTACATCAACCAACTGCTGGCGAGTTGCATTAAGACGGTCAAGCTGTTCACTTGATTTAAGGAGGATGTCATCAAGCACCCCCTGCATTGTACCTTCACCAGAAGTAATCTTATTGCCCTGAAGGTCACGTGCAAACTTTCCTGTAACAGGATCAAGTTTGTAATAATTCATTAAATCTTTACCCTGCTTAGATAGATCCAAAACAGGCTGATCCGACAATTCAAGCTCAGCAGCATAATTATCCCAGAACGTAGAAAATTGTGGTGTATCAAGTTCCTCACTAGAAACTTCAGAAATATCCTTAGCAGGATAATGTGGAGTACTCTCAACAACGGCAGCTTTTTTCTCTATAGTATCACCTAAAGCAATTATAGAGCGTTCAAGTTTACGGGTTCGACCAACCATTAATTCTCGTTTAGCAAACAACATGCTTGCAAGTACCAAGGCAATACTGCCTAAAATCAAAAGAATAAATACCATTGTTTTCAACAACTTGCTCATAAAATTCCCTTTCAATAATTTTCAACAACTCTACAAAAAGTGTTTACCGACTGCAATAAAAAACATTAAAAAATGTTTTATTAATGTTTCGGGCAATAACACCTTAAAAACTTGTTTTTCTATAATTTAATACTCCATTAACACTACTTTACTATATTACAAAACTGATAAAAATCAGACCTACAACTATCAAGTTAAGTCAAGGTATCTTAAATAAATGGAAATGACAACTAAAATTTATTATATATTATTCGTGCATTATATCATTTTCGGTGTTTTAATACGATTTTCTGAAAATATATAGAAAGATTTAATAATTAATCACAATGAATACTAGTAACTATACTGATATATCCGTAGTTATTCCCATAAAAAATGAGGAAGAAAATGCACTATTACTTGCCGAAGAGGTAAATAATGCCTTTAAATCACAATCGTGGGAATGGGAATGTATTTGGATTGATGACGGTTCAACGGATAAAAGTAATGAAATTCTTACCGCTATATCCGAAAAAAATCCACGGCATAAACTTATAACACTTGAAGAAAATGCAGGGCAATCAGCAGCCTTTCATGCAGGCTTTCATGCCGCAAAAGGAAAAATAATTGCTACTATTGACGGTGACCGCCAGAATGATCCGGCAGATATACCTCTCGTTGTAGAAAAAATCATCAGCGAAGACTGGGATATGGTTAACGGCTACCGTGCAACCAGAAATGATAACTGGTGGCGTAAAATGGTCTCAAAAATAGGCAACGGAGTTCGTAACGCTGTCACCGGAAAAACAGTAAGAGATGTAGGTTGCTCTACTCGTGCATTTAAACGTGAATGCGTTCAGGAACTACCACGTTTTAAGGGAATGCATCGCTTTCTGCCAACCTTTGTTTCCATGCAAGGCTTCAAAATCACGGAAATCCCTGTAAACCACCGGCAACGAGAACTTGGCACATCAAAATATACCACATGGAACAGAATGTGGGTTGGCATTGCTGATGTAACCGGTGTATTATGGCTAAGAAAAAGAGCTTTCAACTACCGGATAAAAAAGTGAAAATAGATTACGAAGATTCCCCACCACAAAAAACACCATTTAGCCGTGATATTGTAAAACCACTAGCCTTTGTTGCTATTGCCATAATTGGGATATGCATTGGTTTCTTTACGCCAGTAAAGCAATCCCTCACAATAGAATCTATCCGCTCCTTTGCCGAAACTTTAGGTATATGGGGCCCTGTCACGCTACTAGCAATCGGAGCCATTTCCCCAATTATGTTCTTACCGCGCTGGCCTGTTTGTTTTATCGGCGGCATGTTATACGGGCTTTTTTGGGGCAGTGTAATCGGAAATATAGCCAGCCTTCTAGGTGCGTGGATTCATTATATAACCGCAAAAAAACTTGTGGCAGACAGTTCAGAAAAACTTTTAAAGAAGTTCAATCTTGGCAAAAGCAGACTACGCAATATGAACTCCTTCTGGGCTATCTTTATTTTACGTGCCGTACCAATATCAAACTCCGCCGCCACAAATGTACTGGCAGGTGCAATGAATATATCAACTCGTTCATACCTACTCGCTTCATTTCTCGGCATGATCCCATCCACGTTAATGTATGTCGCCTGGGGTAAATTAATGAAAAAACCAGAACCACTATTCTATGCAATCGCCGTCGGAGTTCTTGTCATAATGATTATTGCTACAACTGTTGTTCGCTACCTAATCAACAAAAAAACAACCCAAACACCTCTATAATTTTCCCAGAAAATAGAGGTGATTGCAAAACTACTGTGCGAGGCAGTTTTTAGCATTTTAGGCGAGCAGATTCTTCCTTTTGAGCAATTAAGCATACCCGTAGGGTCTGTAAAATTGCGAAAAAGCGGAATATGCCACATAAAACAAAAAGTGCCAGCAGGTAGTTTTGAAAGTGCCTCAATAATAAAAGAATGATATTTTATAGTTTTTCTTGTAAAGTAAGAAATAATTCAGTTAAATGCACATCTATTTTTAATCGAACAAAAGAAATCACTAACTTATCCTAATAGGAAATAAAAAATGAAAGAAAGTCTTTATATAGCCAGCCTTGAAGCCAATAGCGGCAAACTTGTTGTTTCTCTTGGTATTATGGAAATGCTTTCCAGCCGAATTGATCGACTGGGTTTTTTCCGCCCTATATCCACCGGAACAGCCGAAAAAGATACTCACATTAAATTGATTGCCGATCGTTTCAGTCTATCCATGAAAACAAAGCAAATGGTCGGTGTTACCCATGAACAAGCTAGAGCATGGATAGCTGCCGGTGATGAGAAAAAACTACTCCGAGAAATTGTTTCCAGATACAAGCAAGCAGAAGCATCATGCGATTTTCTTCTCTGCGAAGGCCCAGACTTAACTCAACTTTCTGACGCTCTTGACTACGATTTGTCAATCCGCATCGCCAGAGAACTTGGAGCTCCATCTATTTACGTATCCTCCGGTTTCAATGAGCAAATTACCGATCTACTAGAAAATGTAAGAGTAGCAGAAAAAACTTTTAGAAAATTCAACTGCCCACTATTAGCAGTACTAATTAATCGCGTTAATCCCAATATTATAGAAAAGGCTAAATCTGAACTTAAAAATTTATTTGATGGTCAACTACTAATTGATTTATTACCGGAAATTGAAGAGTTAAGAAACCCAAGTTTGGGTGAGATAGTTGAAAAACTTAATGGTGAATGGATCAGCGGTCCAAAAGATAGAGCACAACGTAGTGTGCATGACTTCAAAGTAGCAGCTATGGGACCTTCTAACTTCTTAACCCATCTTGAAAAAGATGATTTAATCATCACCCCTGGCGACCGTGCCGACATTATCCTTACTACTATATGTGCAATTGCGTCCAAAAACTATTCATCTCCTGTGGGAATACTTCTATCCGGCAACCTCCCGCCCGATCCACCTATTCTCAGCTTACTAGAAGGACTTGATGAACTAGCAGTTCCCATTTATAAAGTAAGTACCGATACCTACCGAACAATCATGTTAGCCGCATCAGTAACCGGCACAATACAGCCGGGACAAGAAGGAAAAATAGCCCGTGCACTTGGTGTTTTCGAAAATAATGTGAATATTACCGCCCTAGAAGAAAAAATACGAGCAACACCATCTTCAACAATGTCACCACTCATGTTTGAATATTCACTATTTCAACGTGCCAAAAGCCAAAAGAAACATATTGTTCTCCCCGAAGGAGATGACGACCGCATTCTTCAAGCAGCCGAGATTCTACGCCTTCGCGATGTGGTAGATCTGACAATCCTTGGCGAGGAAGACAAAATTAAAACTAGAGCTGCAACTCTTGGCTTAAAACTAGACGGCATAAATTTTATTAATCCACCTGAATCTCGCTTGCACAAAGAATTTGCAAAGAAATTCTTTGAACTTAGAAAACATAAAGGCATTACTATGGACAATGCCCTTGATTCCATGGATGATGTCAGTTATTTCGGAACCATGATGGTAAATTTAGATATGGCTGACGGTATGGTTTCAGGAGCATCACACACTACAGCTCATACCATTCGTCCCGCCTTTCAGTTTATAGGAACCCCACCTGATGTACTAATTGTATCTTCGATCTTTTTAATGTGTATGGATACACGGGTACTTGTTTATGGTGACTGTGCAATAAATCCCAATCCAAATTCAGAGCAACTTGCCGAAATAGCCATCAGTTCAGCACGAACTGCAGAAACTTTCGGCATCGAACCAGTAGTAGCCATGCTATCATACTCAACCGGGGCTTCCGGCACAGGTGCTGACGTAGAACTAGTTCGTAAAGCTGTTGAAATCGCTAAATTAAGGCAACCTACTTTAAAAATTGACGGACCAATCCAATATGATGCGGCCATTGACGCTACTGTTGGAGACAAAAAAATGCCAAATAGTACCGTTGCCGGTAAAGCAACAGTATTTATTTTCCCTGATCTTAACACCGGCAACAACACCTATAAAGCGGTACAACGTTCATCTGGAGCCGTTGCCATTGGCCCGGTACTACAAGGATTAAACAAGCCGGTAAACGATTTATCACGTGGGTGTTTAATTACTGATATTGTTAACACTGTGGCTATTACGGCCATTCAAGCTCAAGACTCTATATAATATAAGGATATATTTAAATTAATTATGAAAATTCTAGTTTTAAATTCCGGTTCATCTTCCCTAAAATTTCAACTCTTCACAAAAACTGATCTATCAGTTATTGCGTCCGGTATAATAGAAGAAATAGGTAGCGAAAAAAGCAATATAAAACTCTCTTTTACCAATTCGGACGGAGAACAATCAGATCTTAAACGAAGTGAAATTGTAAAAGATCATCGAGAAGCAATAAACGCCATGACATCTATGCTTAAAGAAACAAAAACTCTTAGCAACACAAATGAACTTGCAGGAGTTGGGCACCGAGTTGTTCACGGCGGTGAAAGTTTTTACAAGCCAACTCTTATAAACAAGAAAGTCATTAAAACTATTGAAGACTTCATCCCCTTGGCACCTCTTCACAATCCGGCAAATCTAACAGGAATTAAGGCCACTATAGAGCTTGTAGGCGATGTGCCACAAGTTGCTGTTTTTGATACTGCATTCCATCAAACAATTCCCGAACATGCCTATCTTTATGCCCTGCCCTATGACTTATATAAAGATAAAAAAGTTCGTCGTTACGGATTCCACGGCACATCCCATAGTTATGTTGCCCGCCAAGCGGCAAAACATCTAAATAAACCTATTGAAGAACTAAATATTATCACGCTTCACCTCGGAAACGGAACAAGTGTCGCAGCCATCAAAGAAGGAAAATGTATTGATACATCAATGGGGATGACACCACTCGAAGGCCTTGTTATGGGTACTCGAAGCGGTGATGTCGATCCGGGTATTCTTTTCTATCTCAGTAGAGAAAACAGTATGGATATTGATGCACTTGATAAACTTCTTAATAAGGAAAGTGGCCTTAAAGGTATTTGTGGAACAAACTATATGGGAACAATCAGTGAAAATGCCGAAAAAGGTGACCACAAATGCAGAATTGCTAGAACCATGTTCTGCTATAGAATAAAAAAATATATCGGTTCCTATATTGCCGCACTTGGCGGTGTAGACTGCATAGTATTCACCGGCGGTATTGGCGAAAACTGTATAGATATCCGCGAACTGTCATGTCAAGGTCTAGAACGCCTAGGCATAAAGCTTGACAAACAGAAAAATAATCTTCGTGCTAAAAAAATCACCGAAATAGATGCAACCGAAAGTAATGTAAAACTACTAATAATCCCCACTGACGAAGAATACGAAATTGCCAGCCAGACACTCCAGGTAATTTAAAGTCCAATGCACAGCTCCATAACTATGCATTATTTCTTTTAAGTATTGGTAGTTTATGGTCAACCTTTTCTGGCAAGAATAGATATAACCCCTCGTAACCTCGTCTCTATCGGCTCATAGAGCCGACACTACAAAAAAATTGCGTCCTTCGCCCACCTCGCTAAAGTCGCCCTCCCGCCTCCTTCGCTAAAGTCGCCCTCCCGCCTACCTCGCTAAAGTCGCCTTAGTTCCGGTGGTTCAATCGGTCTTGCATAAGTGGG
>CAMZLY010000032.1 GCA_947311825.1 uncultured bacterium | reverse complement strand
CCGCTAAATATATTGAATAAACGGCACGATGTGATAGCTGTTTCTGTTACTGATCCGCGTGAGGTTAGTCTGCCGAATGTGGGTTTAATTGAACTGGAGGATGCAGAGAGCGGTGAGCGAGTTATTGTTGATACCGGCAGTGCAGAAGTTCGGCGAAAATATAAAGGGGCGAGTGCTGCCCGTGCCGGCAAGTTGCAGGAGCTTATGCGGTCTATGGGAATTGATTTGATAAAAGTTTTTACTGACCAGGATTATATGCGTGATTTGTTGACGTTCTTTAGAACGCGTGAAAAACGTGCGCAGCACTAGTTGTGGTTGCGAACTCGCCTGAAGGCGAGCTTCCCTGCGGGAAGTATTGGCTCATAGAGCCAACGCTACACGTTTTGTGCGAGAATGTGAGATGTAGAGTCGGCTCTATGAGCCGAAGGGTGCGAGGGAAAATATAGAGTTGTAGATTAACCGTTTTTGGCTCATAGAGCCAACGCTACACGTTTTGTGCGGGAATGTGAGATGTAGAGTCGGCTCTGTGAGCCGATGGCGATATGCCAAGCATTAGCTGAGTTGAAAAAGATATGAAAAAGATATTAATAGTTATAATTTTATGTTTGGGGTTCTTAACTGCTTGCAGCAAGCAGGGGCAGGCTAAGAAAACTGGTGCAGTTGGTATACGGGATGAGATTAAACGTGGTCCGGTCAGCGTATTGGTAACATCGGATAAGAAAGCGATATCTGTTGCTGATAATGTTACATTCAACATTAGCGTTATTGCTGGCGAAGATTATGACATAGAACTACCAAATCCTGAAGGAAAACTTGATAAATTTGAGGTTATAGATTTTACGACTGTACAAAAGGAGTTATTAGATGATGGGCGTGTTAAGGTTAGTCGGTCGTATGTTTTGGAACCTTTTCTTGCCGGTTCTTATGTTATACCACCGCTAAAAATATATTTTAATAAGAAAGGTGCGGCATCGGATAAGCGGCATCTGGTGGAAACGGGAAAATATAAGATTTTTGTTACTTCGGTATTGCCGGAAGATGCAAAAGGGAACTCAATAAATGATATTGTTGATCCTGTGGCATTGCCTTATTCTGTAATGACGTTTGTCTGGATATTGTTGGCTGTTATTGTACTGATTCTTATTGTTGTGGCTTTTATTATAATACATCGGCGAAATGCCACTATTAAAGAGCAACAGGCAATAATTATTCCGCCACATGAAATTGCTTTGAAGGCTCTTGATGATTTACGGGCAGAGGATTTGCCCGGCAACGGACAGATTAAACTTTTTTATCAACGAGTTTCTTCTATTCTACGTATATATATTGAAGATAGATTTGGTCTTCGTGCACCAGAGCAGACGACAGAAGAGTTTCTCGTAACGTTGCAAGAGACCAGTGCATTGCCAAGGCAATATCAATCGCTATTGGAAACATTTCTTAAACATTGTGATTTGGTTAAGTTTGCTGAATTACATCCTAATGAGGATGAAATTAAAAAGACATTTGAGAGTTGTAGAGCTTTTGTTGTTGGAACAATAAGAAGACAGGAAGTGTAATTATGCATTTTGAATCACCATTAGTCTTTATATTATTATTACTGATCCCGCTGGTTTTGTGGCCGTGGCATCGGCGACGTAGCGGTTCGGTTCAGTTTTCTTCTACTGATGACGTTGCCCAAGTTGGAAAATCTTTGCGGCAACGGATTATGTTTGTTTTGCCATTGTTACGTGGGCTTTCGTTGTTGTTGCTTGTGATAGCATTAGCTCGCCCGCAGGTTGGTACTGAGCGGATACGTGATATTAATAAGGGGATTGCCATTGAATTTGTGCTGGATCGCTCTAGTAGTATGGGCGAGGAAATGGAGTATAAGGGTAGTAGAATGACACGTCTTGATGTGGTAAAGAATGTTTTTAGTGATTTTGTTCTTGGTGATGGGCTTGGGCTCCCGGGACGTCCGAATGATTTGGTGGGAATGATTTCATTTGCCAGGTATGCTGATACGATTTGTCCATTAACTTTGGCTCATGGTGCCTTGGAGCCTTTCCTGGATAGCATAAAGTTGGTAACACGTCGTAATGAAGACGGTACATCTATTGGTGATGCGTTAGCGTTGGCTGCCGCACGTTTGAAGAGAGCAGAGGATACATTGAGTTTGCAAACAGGTGATGGGGGTTTACCTGATTATCAGATTAAGAGTAAAATTATTATTCTATTGACCGATGGTGCTAGTAATGCCGGTAAACGTGATCCGATCGCAGCTGCTGATCTTGCGGCAAAATGGGGTATCAAAGTTTATGCAATTGGTATGGGGGGCCGTAGTAGTCAATCATTCTTCGGTAGTTTTATGCTGGGAGGTCCAACTGCGGATCCGGATACTTTGAAGGCTATTGCTAGGAAAACCGGCGGCATATTTAGGAGTGCTAATAGTGCAAAAGCGTTACAGTCCGTATATAAAGAAATTGATGAGCTAGAGAAAAGTAAAATCGAGTCGGTTAGATTTATGGATTATAAAGAGCAGTTTGTTCCGTATCTGTTATTTGCATTGTTGTTTATTATTCTCGAAATTATTTTATCAGAAACATTATTTAGGAAACTACCATGAATGGAATAAGACTTAATAATTTATTGATGTTGCATTTTCTTTGGCTGATACCGTTGCTGGTTGTATTCTTTATTTATGCATGGCGTAGTAGGGATAGAGCATTAAAAAAGTTTATTGATGCCGGGTTATTAAATCGCATCAATATTAGTGCAAGCAAGGGACGCAGAAAAATAAAAATCATCTTGATGTTATTATCATTATTATTTATTATCTTAGCACTGATGCGTCCTGCATGGAATGTTAAGCCGCAGACAATTCACCGGCGTGGACGAGATTTGGTCTTTGTGCTTGATGTTTCCAGAAGTATGTTGGCTGATGATTTAGTGCCTAATAGACTTGAACGAGCGAAGCTGGCGATCCGTGATTGTGTAGAACGTTTGCAGGGGGATAGGATAGGGTTGGTTGTCTTTGCAGGAAACTCAATTGTTAAATGTCCGCTTACACTTGATTATGGATTTTTTAGAATGATGTTGAATGATGTGTCGGTTGATAGCGTTTCTCGTGGCGGTACTATGATTGGGGATGCCATTCGTAAGGCTCTTGATGAAGCATTTGACGATCAAGAAAAACAACATAAAGATTTAATATTAATAACTGATGGTGAAGATCAGGACAGTTTTCCCGTCGATGCGGCTAAAGATGCTGCCGATGCCGGCATTAGAATTATTGCCATTGGATTGGGCGATGAGCATAATGGACGTCGGATTCCTGTAGTTGATGCTGTTGGTCGCCGGACATTTATGAAGTATAATGGGAAAGAAGTATGGACAAAGCTCGATGCCGACACTTTACGTAAAATGGTAAATGTAACGCCCGGCGGTAAATATCTTAATGTTGCAACAGGTACTATTGATTTAGGTGATGTATATTTTAAGTTGATTGCCAGTGCTGACAAAAAGGAACTCGAATCGTTAACGGTTGACCGCTATGAAGAAAAATATCAGATATTTCTAGTGGTTGCACTTGTTTTGTATATTGCGGCACTACTTGTTGGAGACGGAAAGAAGGATAAAGGATGAAGGATAAAGGGAAAGGATGAAGTCTAAAGGATAAAGTTTGAATGAAAAATGAACGACCAACTATGAACAAACAATATTTGATACCCAAGAAAAGCTTGGTGCTGTGCTTGGTGATAGCTATGATGATGAGTAATGGTGCCTTTGGGAAGTCTGCTCGGAAATTAGTTAATATCGGTAATGAGGAGTATTTGTCGGGGAACTATTCTAATGCTTTAAGTATGTATAATCAAGCTGCGGAGATTGTTCCTAATCAGTCTCGGATATCTTTTAACAAGGGGGCAAATTATTACCGACAAGGAGATTTTACAAATGCACTTGATGCCTTTGGACGTGTATCGTTAAACAGCAAAGATCCATGGTTAGAATCACGTAGTAAATTTAATATGGGAAATTGTCAATTTAAGATGGCACAACAGGAGCAAGCTAAAGATGCCAAGAAGGCATTGGAAATATATGGAAGCAGTGTGCGGGATTTTAAGGATGCATATAAAATAGACCCAGCATTAAAAGCGGCGGCAGAGAATATTGAAACTGTACGTAAGCAGATGAAAGTTGTTATGGAGGAAATAAAAAAGAAAGAAGAACAACAAAAACAACAACAGAAGATGGCCGAAGAGATCAAGAAAATGCTTGGAAAACAGAAAAATGCACTAAAAGATAATAAAGAATGCTCAAAAAAACAGCAATCGCAACAGCAGAAACAGTCAGAGCAACAAAAACAATCTGATAAACAGAAGCAGATGTCGGATAAGAGTAAAAATATGTCCGAACAAGCAAAACAGCAGTCACAACAACAGAAAAAACAAGCTCCGCAACCCCAGCCCGGTCCTCGAAAAGAGCCGGAAACTAAGTTGGATAAGGCCGCAAAACATCTTGATGGTGCTAGTGAAGAACAAAAAAAAGCTGCAGAAAAACTGAAAAAAGGGCAGGGACAGGATGCTGAAAAGAATCAGGAGAAGGCTATTAAGAATTTGGAACAAGCATTAAAAGATTTAAGTGATGATGAAAAAGGTCAAAAGAAACAAGATCAGAAGCAACAGCAAAAAAATAAGAAGAACCAAGATAATAAAGACAAAAGATCTGATCAGAAGAAAAATGATAAGCAGAAGCAGCAACCTCAGCAGTCAGATCAGTCTAAGAAATCTGATAAAGATAAAAAGGAACAAAGTTTTACGCCCTTGCTAGATGAGGCAAAAGATATTATAAAAGAAGAAAAAGAAAATGCGAAAGTGCGACAGATTAAAAGTGCGACCTGGAAGAAGGTTGATAAAGATTGGTAGTTATCAGTGAACAGTGAATAGTGAACAGTGATATAGATTTTTGGACTCGCCGGAGGCGAGCTTCCCTGCGGGAAGGGTTGGTCCCAGCCTTTGCTCTTTGAGCTACGGAGGGCACAGCAGAGACGGCCAACACGATAAGGATAACGGCACAGAGTACCGTTGTACGGGAAAGTAGATTATGAGAATTAAATATAAAATTTTATGTATGGCAGTTTTGGTGGCTTTGTTATGTGGTGCTACGGCATTTGCACAGCAGATATCCGTGCAAGCGGCTATTGGACAGCAGGATGCCTATGTTGGGGAACCGGTAGATTTTCAGGTTCAGATTACCGGTAGTAGCAATCCGTCAAAGCCTAATTTGAGTGTTCTAAAAAAAGATTTTGTAGTTAAACCTAATGGTGGTGGACCGCAACGTAGTAGTTCTGTAACGATAATAAATGGTAAAATGACAAAGATCGTTAAAAACGATTATATTTTTGCTTATACCTTAACCGCCAAGCGGGTTGGAACATTTGTTATCCCGTCTATTTCGGTTAATATTGATGGGCGGCAATATAGAACCCGGAATTTATCTCTCACGGCAAAAAAGCCGGCCGAGACTGATGATTTTAAGTTGAAACTTTCCTTGTCTAAAAAGCGATGTTACGTTGGGGAGCCTATTGTTTTAAATATTACCTGGTATTTGAATAAAGATGTTCGTAGTTTCGATATGACTTTGCCGATATTGGATAATCTCGACCTGTTTTTTGCGGAACCACATGTTGATACTTCCGGCGGTGGTTATATCAATTTACCGCTAGATGGGAAAAATGTTATTGCTAAGCAAGCACACGGTAGACTTAATGGTAAAGATTACACAACAATATCATTTTCCAAAATTATAATTCCGAAGAAATCGGGAAAAGTTTCAATAGAACCGGCACAAATTATGTGCGAATCATTGATTGGATATCGTCCGGGTAGTAATAGTTCACGTGATCCGTTCTTTGCCGATTTCTCTCCTTTCGGATCTAGGCGTAGAGCTGTCTATAAAAGAGTGGTTGTTCCATCAAATGGCCTGAATCTCGAAGTATTGCCGCTTCCGACTGTAGGGCGACCAGCTGACTTTGCCGGGCATATTGGAGAGTATCGCATTGCGACCGATGCTAGTCCGGTAGATGTTAGTGTTGGCGATCCTATAACATTACGGATTCAACTAAGCGGACCGGAATATCTCGATCATGTTCCGGCACCGGATATTTTACATCAGGCGAATCTAATACATGATTTTAAAGTGCCGGCAGAAATGGGTGATGGAGAAATTACAAGGGGCGGTAAGTTATTTACCCAGACTATTCGTGCATTGAATTCGGATGTAACTGAGATTCCTGCTATAGAATTGCCGTATTTTGATACTAAGACCGGTAAGTATCGTATTGCTAAATCTAGTCCAATTCCCATAAAGGTTAAATTCTCTAAAGTTGTTACTGTTGCAGATGCAGAGGGGAGTACTGTTGTAACAACTAAAAATGGCAGTGCTGTTGAAAGCTGGTCACGTGGTATAGCTCATAATTATGAGGGAGACGATTTGTTGAATAATGAGAATTATGGTCTCAGCTTACAGGCAATCCCTAAATACTTGATAATATTAATAATCGTTCCACCGGTTATCTTTTTAATATTTACGATAGTTCTTGTGGTTGGTCATTATAGGGATAATCATTCGCCGGCGATTCGAGCAAAAAAAGCATTTTCAATACTTGTGAAATTTATAAAGTCTACTGGAAATAATCTCACGTCACAATTATTACTGAGTAGTTTGCAGGCGTACTTGGCTAGTCGTCTTAATTCTGATCATGCGGTATTAACATTTGCTGATGTTAGTGAGTTGTTAGCTGGATCAGGAGTTAATGATGAATTATTGGATGAATTAAAAAAGATATTTTCTGAATGTGAAGCCGCTCATTTTGGTGGCGGTATGGAGGAAGATTTATCCGTATTAAGTAAACGAGTTATTGCATTTGCTCGCAGTTTAGAGAAAGAATTGAAGTAATCACCTATCTCCGAGAGGTGGTATGGTTGCCTCTCGGAGATAGGCAGCTACTTGCAAAATAGGATTGCCATTTTTAGGAGAAAAGTTTATGAGAATTAGGCGTTTAATTAGTGTGTTATTTCTTGCTTTGTTAGTGACGAATGCGACTGCAAGTAATAAAGATGCAGTAGCAGAATTGCTTAAACAAGGCAATGAATTGTTTAAGCAGGCAAATGACTTGGCATTAACGGATGCGGAATCTGCTCGTGATCTATATGGTAAGGCTATCATGCGATTTGAAAAGGTGGTAAATGATTATAAAATTGAGAATGGTAAGTTGTTTTATAATATTGGAAACACATATTTTAGAATGGAAGATATCGGTAATGCTATTCTCAATTATCGCCGAGCTCAACAGTATATTCCGTCAGATATGAATTTGATTAGAAATCTTAATTATGCTCAAGCACGCCGTATTGATTCGTTTGAGGAAAAGGAATCTAAGCAAGTATTGAAGACGCTGTTTTTCTGGCATTATGATTTTCCATTTAAAGTGAAGGGGATGTTCTTTGGTGTTGCTTTTGCTTTAGTCTGGATATTGGCTATTGTTCGGTTGTTAATAAAACATCCGGCACTGAACTGGGCAATAGGTCTGTTTTCGATATTTTCAATCTTTTTGTTTAGTTCGCTTGCAATTGATTATGCGAAGTATAAGCTTGTGAAGCCGGGGGTGATTGTTGCCAGAGAAGTTATTGCCCGCAAAGGGGACAGTAAAACTTATGAACCTACATTTAAGCAACCGCTACATGCTGGCACTGAGTTTGTCTTAAAGGCAGATCGCGGCACTTGGGTTCAAGTAGAACTACTTGACGGTACTTTATGTTGGCTTCCAAAGAATAGCATTGGCATGGTAAGAAAATAGTGTGCAAGAAAAACAGTTTTGCTCTTTTGGGAGAGTTTGTTATAGTGCTTTCCATGAATATATATCTAATTATTGTATTGGCGATTATTGTTTTTCGTTATTTGTTGGAAACAACATCTGATTTATTGAATCTTAAAGCGGTTTCTCCTGATATTCCGAAGGAATTTGATGGGTATTATGATGCTGAGAAGTATGCTAAATCTCAGGCTTACTTACGTGAAACTACCCGTTGGGGATTGTTTGTTGATGCGATAAATACTCTTGTTTTGATTGGCTTTATTGTCGTTGGTGGATTTGGCATGGTTGATAATATTGTCAGAAGCTTGGGGCGGGGTGAGATATTTACCGGAGTATGCTTTGCGTTGTTTGTGATGCTGGCGGTTACTGTATTGGGATTACCTTTTTCAATTTATAGTACTTTTGTTATTGAAAAGAAGTATGGTTTTAATCGGACTACGCCAAAAACTTTTATTGCTGATTTTTTTAAGTCGTTATTGTTGATGTTTATCCTTGGTGGTGCTGTTTTTGCGTTGGTATTGTGGATTTTTGGGGCTTTGGGTGATTTGGCTTGGCTTTATTGCTGGGGTGCCGTTGCGGCGATACAGATCTTTTTGATGTTTATTGCTCCGTATGTGATTATGCCACTGTTTAATAAGTTCACACCGTTGGAAGATGGTGAATTACGTGATGCAATAGAGAAATATGCTGAGTCGCAGGGATTTAAAATGAAGGGTGTGTATTGTATGGATGGTTCTAAGCGGTCGTCAAAATCTAATGCTTTTTTTACTGGATTTGGGAAGTCGCGACGGATTGTGCTTTATGATACGTTGATTGAAAATCATTCTGTTGATGAGTTGGTGGCTATTATTGCACATGAAATGGGGCATTATAAGTTGAAGCATATTCCGACTGCTATTATCCGGTCTCTTGTTATTAGCTGTTTTATGTTTTTCTTGTTGGGATTGTGTCTTAATAATAAAGGGTTATTTGATGCTTTTCAGGTGGAGCATTTATCGATTTATATGAGTCTGTTTCTGTTTGGCTTTTTGTATTCTCCGGTTTCTATGTTGATTGGGATTATTGAAAGTGTTATTTCGCGTAAACATGAGTTTGAGGCTGATGCTTATGCGGCAAAGACTTCCGGCTTGGGAGAGAGTATGATTTCCGGCTTAAAAAAACTTTCTGTTGATAATCTTAGCAACCTGACGCCGCATCCTTTTACGGTGTTTCTTACGTATAGTCATCCACCTGTATTGCAGAGGATTAGGGCAGTAGGCGATGAGGCGGCTTTAGCGAGGTAGGCGGGAGGGCGACTTTAGCGAGGTGGGCGGAAGGGCGGCTTTAGCGAGGAGGGCGGCTTTAGCGAAGTATCATCAATATAAGTTTTATGGCAACCATTATTACGGCGGCAAGTACGACAAATGCAAAATATTTTCTGATGGATTTCCCTGATATTTTGTGGTGAAGTGCAACACCTATTCTAGTTCCTATAAATGCTCCGGTAATAAGAAAAATAACTAGCATATAGTTTATATTTCCATGTAAACCATGTAGAATTGATGAAAAAAGTGAAGATGTAAATACAAGTATAGTTGATGTTAGGGTCGCATATTTGGTTTCTTGCCCTACTAGATAGAAAAGTATAGGCATTATTATTACTCCGCCACCGATACCGAGTAGTCCGCTTAAAAATCCGGTTGTCATACCTATGAAAATTAAAACAGGAATACTAAATGCTCCATGTGGAATGCTTGGAAAATTCATCATCGGTGGAATCTTGATCCAGGCGAGAAAACCTTTATCGTCATCGTCTTCTTCGCTTTTGTTTCGGCGTAGATAGAAATTATCGAAGAATAACCAACAAGCAATCAAAAATAGGAATGTGCAGAAAAAAGCGGTAAAATAGAAATCTTGGGCATTAATCATCTTTGTGCCAATTTTTATTAGCCCCAAGTCTTTCATGTTGGTAACGATTTTTACGCCGAAGAATGCCCCTATGGGAATACCAATACTTATAAAGATGGCAACTTTTAAGCTTGCGGCAACGGCTTTTGCTCGCCGATGTAGTGTTATTCCAGATGCACCAAGAATCTGGCAGGTGCTGGTTCCGATGGCAAAGTTATATGGTAGTCCGAGAAAAATATTTAAGGCTGGTGTAATGATAAATCCACCACCAGCACCGAATAGTCCGGTCAGAACACCGGAGCAGATACCGAGAATTAAGCCACCGACGGCTAATATCCAGTTGTTTATAATAAAATCTATAATCATGAGTATTCCTGCTAAATATGAATTGTGGAAAGTAAATCATTCTTATATTACAATTGCGAGAATAAAATATTCAGATTCCGTGTGCATTGCAGTTGATTAGACCGAACTCATGTAATTGAGCTAATACTTTGGCTGGGCTATGGGGGGATTATATATTAAAGCCGCCTGTCAGTAGATATTCGGAAATGCCAGAAATTGAGAGCTTGACCATGCATCTTGCATCTATATTCGGGATTTTAACGGTTTCACATAGCTTGATTCGACTTAGTTCTGGCGAGTTTGCATATATAACAAAACGAATAGATAGAGAAAATGGGCGTAAAATTTTCCACATGGAAGATTTATGCCAATTAGGTCAGCGACTTACGGAGCATAAATACCGAAGTTCAATGGAAAGAACGGCAAAAAATATTGGTAAATATTCATCTCACCCACTTTTTGATAAGCTCACTTTTTTTAATATAGCCTTGTTTTCATTTATATGTGGAAATGCTGATATGCATTAAAAAAACTTTTCATTGTATTATAATAATACTGATTTGATTCAGTTAACACCGGCGTATGATTTAATTTCTACAAGATTACTTATTTCTAAAAAGGATGATCCAGAAGAGTCGGCTCTTACAATAAATGGGAAGAAAACAAAATTACTACGAAGTGATTTTGATTCATTTGCGAAAAATATAGGTTTGAATGATAAACAACTTTTTAATGTATATCAGCGTATTAAAAATCATATTCCGCAGGCATTAGAGTTTATTGATATGAGCTTTCTCAGTCTTAATAAAAAGGTAGAATTCAAAAATCTTATTATAGAGCGAGTTAATCGCTTGTTATTGTGAGTGGATATTTGCTAACTCGCCTTTTGGGGCTACTGTTACTTTAACTCCTGCCGGTGCTTTGTATGCCAGGTGCAGTTCTTCATCAATTAGTTTCCAGTCAACAGACACCGATCCTTTGGGATGCATGACGGTGCCTTTTGCCCATGTGATGGATGCGGCTTTAGCTCGTGATCTCGGCATGGAGTTATCAATCTATGAAGTAAACCATCATACTACCGGTGGTGATGCCCCGCTTGAACCGAGAAACAGGTTAGTGGCATCGCTCGGTGGTGGACTTAATGTCTGTAATGATATGTTATTAATGCTTTGCGAGCACGGTATTCGTAATCAAGGTCTATTTACTCTGATCCAAGATCATTATCGTACAAAGGCCGGAAATGTTAAACTTTGGGGAGCGGCGTTAAATATGACAAAAGGTCGCGAGCGTTATCGTCCAACTTTCTTGGCTGGCGAGATGGCTAATAAGGTTATGGGTGGAGATTTGGTTAAAACGGTACAAAGCACAAACCAGCCGACATTTACAGCAACAGGTCGCTTTGAAGATAATAAGCCTGGGCAGTCACATACATTTTCTACAATTTGGAGCTATGCATTTAAAGATGGCAATCGTCGTGGTTTGATACTGTTTAATCTTGATGTCTCTAAGGCGGCACCGGTCAAAGTTGAATTTGTCGACAAAGTGCAGGATGGGGCTGTACAGTATATGATGTCGACAGATAAGATTGATGCCAATAATGAGGATGAAACAACTGCACCACAGGTGAAAATAAGCGAGACAAAACTTGCCAAATTTAAATCAGGAACAGTGATTAGCCTGCCGGCACATAGTATGATTGCATTGGAATGGAGAATGAAGTAATATTTGGGAAATTGCACCTTTTAAACCTTAGGCAGGGCAAACTAGACCTTAGTTTTATTTCTTAAATTCATCGCATTATTACTTATTTTGGCAAGAGTAAGATTCTCATCTATTTTCTGTCGCCACTGCGTATAATCAAATGGCTCACGTTGAATCAATGCAATAAAACGTTCTGCACCAACATCACCAAGGTGTTGTGCAAGAAAATGGATACCATTAACTTTTATTTCTGTGTCAGTAATCATAATACCTCTTTAATAAACCCAATAGGGTCTATTATTCTTATGTTTTGTATTAGTTGAGATTTATTTAGAATTCCATCGTCTGTGGTTATAAAATAATCAGCTTTTGCCACATAAGCACAAGCAATATGTAGTGAATCAATATTTTTAACTCCAAGCTTATTTATATTAATCGCATTATTTATAATATTATCGTTCTCTTCAATATTCACAAAAGAATATAAACTCCATTTTGCTATTTGTTTTTGCCTTTCTTTAAATGGATTCTTACTATTTTCATAATCTAATATATAAGACCAAATTAATTTATAAATACCGGTAGAAATATTTTCCTGTATTTGCAATTTGGCTTCAGATTCTAATCGGATTCGTAATTGTAATTGATCATCAAACGGTCTGTTGAAACAACAATTATCCAGATAAATTTTCATAATGGTTTAAACATAGCAATTTTATTACACGAAGTCGACGGCGAAAATAAAAACAGACAAAATATTTTTTAAACTACGAATATACGGTTAGCAATTGTGATACAAACTTTGCATTTCTGTATTTATATCATTAACCGAATCTTGTGTTGTAATTGCGAGGATAAAAAAAGGTAGGTTATTTGTGATGGGGCTAATCCACGAAGCTTCACTATTCAGAACCTGCAAATAAATATGCTGTATAAAAGTGCGTCGGCTTCCCCCGGGCATTGACATAATAGATGTCCGCATTCAGAGACCTCACCGACGCACAAAGAAAAGGGTAGCATATTAGGGTTAATCGTCAACTAAGATCTAATCAGAAAAATATAGCGTGGTCGGTGAACTTGAGGAAGGTAATGATTCCAGAGAGCCTATGCATCGACGACCTACAGGGTTCTCGTCCGCCAATGGGAGCGACCACTAAAAACAAAAAATATGCCCCAGCCTTCGTTCCCGTTAATCGGGATTACTACGGTGGGCACAGCAGAACCATT